>CANQCN010000004.1 GCA_947589685.1 uncultured Clostridia bacterium | reverse complement strand
CTCCAGAAGCCCGCAGTTCATCTCTTTGTTTAACTGATGCTGACAGCAGGGAACCGACAGAATCACTCCGGCGTTCCATGCCACTGCCTTTGCCAGCGCGTAATCCGTTGCCGTGTCGCAGGCATGCAACGAAACGACAACGTCGATCGGTTCATCGTAGAGCTTGTCGCGCGAAATGTCCGCCACGACGAACCGCAGCTTAGAGTAGCCGTACTTTGCGGCAAGTTCGTTGCATTTCGCCACGACGTCGGCTTTTAGATCGTAGCCGATGACGGTGGCGTCTATATGGCGGATATTGGTAAGATAATGATAAACTATAAAAGTAAGATAAGATTTGCCGCAACCGAAATCCACAAGCGTCAAGCTGCCCGTTCGATCTTTGAGAACATCGTCCAAAATTTCCACAAAACGGTTTATCTGTTTGAATTTGTCGTACATTCCGACAGCCACCTTGCCGTCATGCGTAAATACGCCGAGATCTCGCATTGCCGGAATGTCGTCCCCTCGTTCAAAATATATTTTTTGCGACGATTGTTTTCGTAAACAACGGTTTCGCGCCTTGACGTTTTCTTTTCCAAACGAGTCACCTTGCCTTTGGACGAGGTCATATAGGTAACGACCTTGTCCGACATTGAAATACATATTTGTTTGTATGCGCCCACAACGTTGTTCATCATCCGACAAGCCAATTCGTCTTGCTTTATATTCTCGTGAAAGACTTGCGTGCCGCGGTAAAACTCCGCTTGAAAATACCTTTCGTTGCGAATTTCCACGGGGCGCAAAACGACACGAAAATCCCGACGCGATTTGTCCAAGGGGTTGCTTGCCGTGATTTTAAGTATTTCGTTGTTGTCGGTAAACTCTTCGAACATTTGCTTGTAAAACCTTTGCTTTTAACCTTGCTCTTTTTACGACAATTCGTCCCCAAAAGGGACGAACCGAAGTTACTTTACTATTTTATCTGCTTTGCCTCGCAAAGCCTTGCGTATGCCCGTGCGATTTTCTTCGCCTTTGACAAGCCTGAGAATGTTTTTGCGATGCGCGAAGATCACAAGCACAAACATTATCGTCGTAAGCAAACAGCAAAACGCGTCAATGTTTGCGTACATCACTTTCCATTCGTAATGCACGGCATAAAATACCCAACACCACACGATCTCCGCCACCGACAGAAACAGACTCATAACGGACGTTCTGTCGAAAATAAGCAACACGGCGACGCAGGGCAAAATCAAACAAACCGAAAGCATCGGCTGCAACGTAAAGCAAACGCCTATGGCGGTGGCTACGCCTTTTCCTCCCTTGAAGTGATAAAACACGGGGAAAATGTGTCCCACCACGGCAAACAGACCTGCGACATATCCCGCAGTGATCGCTACGTTTACGTCATCCGAAACAAAGGGATAAATGGCGTACCGCGCCAAAACGCAGGGAATTACGCCTTTCAACACGTCGCAAACAAACGTGATGGCGCCCATGCTCAACCCGTACACTCTGAACATGTTAGACGCGCCCGCATTGCCGCTGCCGTGTTGTCTCACGTCGCTTTTTTTGAAAAGGTTGGAAAAAATAACGGCGAAATTGACGTTAGCCAACAAATAACTGCCTATTGCGAGCAATATAAATTGCCACCAATAACTTACAAAAACATCAAACATCAGTCGTCCTTTTCGCTTCCGTCGCGAAATACAAGTTTTATGGGAGTGCCGTCCAAGGCAAACGCTCTGCGAAGGTAATTTTCCAAGTATCTGCGATAGGAAAAATGCACCAAATCGGCGTTGTTTGTAAAAAATACGAACGTCGGCGGTCGGGTGGACGGCTGCGTTGCGTATTTGATTTTTGCCCGTCTGCCGTTGTGCGAGGGCGGTTCTACCGCTCTCACCGCGTCGGTCACGACGTCGTTGAGCATACCAGTCGTACAGCGGAACGCGGATTTGGCGTATACATAATTCACCTCGTCCATAAGCTTTGTTATGCGCTGCCCCGTCAACGCCGATACGGTGATCGAACGGAAATAATCCATAAACGCGAGATCGGCGGAAAGCTTCTTTTTGAATCGCTCCACCGTGTGCGTATCTTTTTCGATAAGATCCCACTTGTTGATCACCACCACGGAGGGTTTGTATTCTTCGTGTATAAAACCGGCAATCTTTACATCCTGTTCGGATAATCCTTCGTTTGCGTCCATAACTATCAGACACACGTCGGCGCGGCGCACTGCGTTCAGAGAGCGCAACACGCTGTACTGCTCTACGCTGTCTGTCGGTATGGAGCGCTTTTTGCGCATGCCCGCAGTGTCGATGATAACATATTTTTGTCCGTTGTAAACAAACGGCGTGTCTATCGCGTCGCGCGTCGTGCCGGCAATATCCGAAACTATCGTGCGGTCGTAACCGAGAATTTTGTTTACAAGCGAAGATTTGCCCGCGTTGGGCTTGCCCACAACGGCTATTTTTATCGCGTCCTCATCCTCTTGCGTGACGGCATCCGGGAAAAAGGATACGACGTGATCGAGCAGATCGCCAATTCCCTGCTTTTGCTCGGCGGCTATCGGAAAAAAGTCGCCGAAGCCCAACGAATAAAAATCCGTAAGATCCGCTTCGAGAAAATTGTCCACCTTGTTTACCACAAGAATGACAGGTTTGCTTGTCTTTCGAAGCAAGTCCGCCACGTCTGTATCTTCTGCGGTCAAGCCGCTTTTGTAATCGCAGAAAAACAAAATTACGTCCGCAAGATCGAGCGCGATTTGCGCCTGCTCCTTTATATGACGGAACATAACGTCGTCGCTTTTTAGCTGGATACCCCCCGTATCCGCCAACGTGAACTTTTTGCCCAGCCACTCGGCGTCGGCGTACACCCTGTCGCGGGTGACTCCCGGCATATCGGACACGATGGAAATGCGACCTCCGCATACCTTGTTGAAAAACGTTGATTTGCCCACATTGGGCTTGCCCACTACGGCAACAAGCGGTTTTGACATCAATTACACTCCAATATAGCCCGACACAGCTCGTAGCCGTCGGCAGTGACTATTATTTTTTTGCCGGTTATTTTTTTTAATTCGTCCAAGGTCATGCCGTCCAAAAACACGTCCTCCGTTTCGCGCAGCATCACGCGAGGCAAAAGCAACGTTTCTCCCACATCGTCGCGCGTTTTAAGCGCGTCCGCAATGTCGCCGCCGACGACAAGCCCCGCAACGGTGACCGTTTCGCCGAAAAATTTGTTGGCGACGGCTATTACGTTGACGTCGGAAGCGGGAAAAAGCCGTTTGGCTTTGTCCAAAACCTCGTTTATATACGGCTCTGCGGCGACTCCCGTCACCACCGTAAAGCTGCCTTTTTTTGCCGAAACGGCGTCTTGCAACGCCAAATCGAATTGATAGCGCAGATCTGCCACAAGACCGACGCCGTTTTCCAACTGCTCGAAATCGCCGTAATAATCGAAAGCGGGAATCTCCCTTTCGGCGTAAACGTACATTTCATCCGAACAGTAGACAAAGTGTCGCCCCGTAGCTGCAAAACAAGACGCGTCGAACGCTTCCACCATGTCGATCGTACGGTTTGCGACCGCCTTGTCGACCGATTTCAGATCGGACAAGCCGCAACGGTATTTGGTCAATCCGACGGGCACCACTGCCAAATTTTGTACGGCGGGATAAAGCGTAAACAGGTCTTTCATCGTACGCAGCAAAGCGTCGCCGTCGTTGAGCGTCGGACACATAACAACTTGCGTATACATCGTTATTCCGCTTGCGGCAAACTCCCTCAACAGGGGCATTATCGCCCGCGCACGGGGATTGCCCAACAGCTTGCGGCGCAACACGTCGTCCGTAGCGTGGACGGATATGTACAACGGCGAAAATTTTTTGTTTTTGATACGAGCTATTTCTTCGTCGCTTATGTTGGTGAGCGTGACAAAATTGCCCGAAACGAAGGAAAGCCGCCAATCGTCGTCTTTTACGTACAGCGTTTTGCGCTGTCCCTTCGGCAACTGATCGACAAAACAAAAAACGCATTTGTTGGCGCACCAACGCGGTTCGATATAACTTTCGTCGTAAAAATCCCAGCCCAACGGCGCGTTTGCGTCCTTGCGTATATCAAACGACAATCGTTTGCCCTTTCGCTCCACCGTTACGGTAAAGTCCGTCTGCGAATCGAAGTAAGCCACATCCAACATATCCTTGGCGGGTTCGCCGTTGAATGCGACAACGACGTCGTCTCGCTTGACGCCGAGCTTTCGCGCTATTGAATTTTTGTCGAAAGATCTGATTTTGAGCATAACATACAAAAGGCAACCGAAATGGTTGCCTCATCTTTTCGGACTTATTTGCCGACCTTGGGCAACTTTGACCAATCGTAATCGCCGAGCAATCTGAATTGGACCGAGACGTGTATTCTCATCATAGAGATCGTGGAAAAGTCTTGCTCGGATACGTCTTTATATACTCTCTTCGAATCGCGATCTGTATTGCTGAGATTTTGAACGAAATCGTCGGGCGCTCTGTTTGTGTAAGTGACGGGTTCGCTGTCTCCGCGCTTGATCGTGACCGAATTCATCTCCGCAAATACGGCGTAGTTGTCGGAATTGAGAGAATTTGCGGACAAAGCCATTATCAAATAACCGTTTGCGGCGTCGAAATTGTTGTCCTCTTCGGTGTAATCGCCGTGATACATAGCAAGCGAAAGTATTTTGAATTGAGCGTAGCCGTCCTTTGGCTCCTTGTAGCCGTTGCTCTTGAACTCGCCCTTGAACGTCTGTTCGGAGGCGTTTTGGAAATATGCGTTGGGGTTATTCTGCTGAACCGTGCTGGGCTTGTAGAGATACCGCCCCATTGTGACGTAGTGATATTGACTTACGTAACTATCCACAAACGTATTGTCGTAAAAACCGTCGTTTACAAGCTGAACAAATCGAATAACAGCAAGCGGAGTCTGCGTGAGCAGTAACTTGTAAACAATGACGACTTGCATTTTTGTTCCGTTCTTCGCCGTGTAGTCAAGCGTCAATTCCGCTTGCGGGTCGTCGAATTTTTTTGCCAAAGAATTGACTTGCACCGTGGACATAAAACGCGTGGCAGGCACATAGCTGCATGCGCAAAGGGTCGCCAACATCAATGCGATCATTAAAACTACCAAAATTTTTTTCATATTTACCTCGAATTTACTTCTTGTAGTACTGCGTTAGATCTATGTTGAGCAAAACGCTCTTTCCGTCAAGGTATTTGAGAGTACCTTGTTTGAAATGGAATGTTATTTTGGTGCAACACAAAAGCTGCGTTTTGACGCGGTAACGACGGTTTATCTTGTTGACGCCGTACTTGCCGTCGCCGAGTATGGGAAGCTTGATGTACGCCAAATGCGCGCGTATCTGGTGAGTGCGCCCCGTGATCGGCTTGACTTCGAGCAAAGACAGCTCTCCGTACTTTTTTAACAGATTGTAATGAGTCTCTATCGGGAGATAACCTTTCTTGGGTACGTCGGAAATATACACAAGACTCTTTTTGGCGTCCTTGAAGAGAAAGGCTTTCAGTTTGGCGCTCGGCTTTTGCGGAGTGCCCACCACGATACAATTGTACGTTTTGTCGATGTCCCGCTCCTTGAACGACTCCAACAATTCGTTTTCGGCGGTCTTGTTGAGAGCGAAAACCACAAGCCCCATCGTGTTGCGATCCAATCTGTGTACGGGAACGGCGACGGCGTCCGTGAGGATATTGTTTATTTGCTCGGTAAGAGAGCCTTCGCCCTGCACTTCTATGCCCGCGTTTTTGTTGACGACCAGAATGTTGTCGTCGCGGAATACGACTTCGATACTGTTTTTTTCGCGGTCGGCAAGATAGACGTGAACCACGTCTCCGACGTTGACGTTCATATCCGTACCGACTCGCAAACCGTTGATTTTTACGCTTTTGGATCTTATCACTTTTTGTATCTGATAATAACCCAGATCCGTGTTTTCGCCTATCAAGTCGGAAAGCAACTGTTTTGTTTTTACTTGAATTTCTTGAAGCATAAATCGATTATATCAAATATATTAAAAAAAAGCAAATATTTGATTGTAAAATATGTCTATAACCCTACGCCGTTTTTTTTGATCGAATATTTCGAATTTTCGCAAAGTTAGCCAAAGAAATTCTCGTAAGAGGCAGAATACAAAATCAAACACTATGCGTGAAATAGTATACGACAAAATGCCGAAATTTGATATAGTGAACAAAAAAAACGATGACTTTTACAGAAAGTCATCGCCGTTGTTTTCTTGGCATGCGCCGCCGAGGTTCATTTCGGCGCTTTTTGTGACGCCCGTCAACGACGTAACGTCGAGAGAGACGAGAATAACGTCGTTGCCAATTTTGGAAATGTTGCACCACGGAATGAATATATCCTCTCCCGGTTTGAACAATTTTTTTATTCCCGGTACAACAATGCCGAGAACGTTTTTGCCGTTGCTGTCGATTATCATATCGATGATCTTGCCCATACGAGCGCCGTTTTGCATATTCACCACTTCTTTTTGGCGCAATTCGCTGTAACTTAATTCCATATTCCGCTCCGCTAATTAGTATAGCGAACGGACGACGGACAAATGACAGCAAAAATCAAAAAGGTACAAGCCTCTACGACATTTCGCTTCGGAGACGATCCATAGCGTTTTTTTCCAACCGCGACACCTGCGCTTGACTAAGCCCCACCTCTTTGGACACTTCCATTTGAGTTTTTCCCTCGAAATAACGTTTGAGCAATATATTGCGCTCTTTGTCTTCGAGAGAATCGAGCGCGTCGTACAACGTTACGTGTTCCGCCCAGATATACTCGGAGCTTTTTGAGTCGGATATGTGATCCTGCAAAGTCAGGCTGTCCTCCTCGTCGGAATACACGCTTTCGGACAAAGAAATCGGTTCGGATATGGCGTCAAGACAGTACAGCACCTTGTAGACGGGAAGATCCATTTCGTCGGCGATCTGTTGAATAGACGCTTCGTCCACGCTTTCGCTTTCTATTTTTTCACGCGTTTGCAACGCTCTGTACGCAACGTCTCTTATGCCTCTGCTGACGCGAATGGAGCCTTCGCGCAAAAAACGGCGTATCTCTCCCACTATCATCGGCACGGCGTAAGTGGAAAAGCACACGCCGACGTCCACCTTGAAATTGTCGACAGCCTTTATCAAGCCTACGCAACCGATCTGAAAAAGATCGTCGGGATTGTTTACGCGGTAGCTGTAACGTTGGACAATGGACAACACCAAACGCAAGTTACAGTTTATAAAGTAAGTTCGCGCGTTCATATCCCCGTTTGCGATAGCCACAAGCAGATCGTTCGATTCCTTTTGAGACAGTTTGGGAAGCGCCGAAGTATCCACTCCGCAAATGATGACTTTTTTGCTCATTCTTCACCCCGCCGTATTTTTTGTTATTTTGAGCCAAAGGTCGGGTTATTATTCAACATACATCAAAGGCAAATTCTATCGCAACTCAACAAACATCCCTTTATCCGAGCGAATTCGCTCGCTAAGCTTGCAAGAACGCGGTTAAATATTTCTTATTTATTTATAAATAGCCGCACAAAAAATTGTCGGTATGTTGACAAGAAAATTATTACGCGGTAAAATTAAAAATGAGGTAAATTATGCTGCGAGAATACATAGAACAATTGGACAAACTGCCGCAAAAAATACTTGCCGGCAGCAAAGAGATAGACATTTCGAAACCGCTTATCGGTATAATTTGCGCGCAAAACGAAGTCACCGCCGCCCAAGGCGAACTTGATACGCTTTGTCGGCGCGTAAAAGAAGGGGTGATAGCCGCGCAAGCCAACGCAAAGCTGAGCTATGTGCCCTCCATAGACTGCACCGCCATGCACGGAACGCCCTCCACAAAATACGATCTGCCGTCGCGCGACCTTATCGCCAACGCGGTTGAGCTGCTTTGCTCGGCGGAGCTTTTTGACGGGCTTGTGTTTGTCGCAAGCGAACCGAACGCTGTTTGCGGTATGCTTATCGGAGCGATCCGCCTGAATATTCCCTGCGCATTTGTCTGCCAAGGCACAATGACGCCCTTTTTCGACGGGGCAAAAGAACACGGTTTCGTACATATCTACGAGCAGATAGCCCGTATCAAAACGGGGCGCACGTCCTACGAGGAAATAGAACGTGCGGAAAGAAATCTTCCTCTCGCGCTCGGAACGGACTGCGAACGCTACGGTGCAAACAGCTTCAACTGTATTCTCGAAGCGGTAGGTTTGGCTGTGCGCGGCAACGGAACGGCTCCGTCCGGCTCGGTGGAACGTAAAAAAATCGCGTACGAAACGGGCAAACTTGCCGTGCAGCTCTCCGAAAACAAATGGACACCGCGGCGTGTGTTTACCCAAAACGCAATGATCAACGCGATAACCTTTGACCTTGCGTGCGGCGGATGTTCCACCACTATGCTCAATCTTATCGCCGTCGCGCGCGAATTGGGAGTGAAAAACGTCAATTTCAAGACGATCGGCGATATATCCAAAAATACGCCGTTGCTGCTTGCCAACAACGACGCAAACTTATGCATTATGAATAGCTTTCACCGCGCGGGAGGCGTGTATGCAATGTTGAAACAGTTGCTTGACGGCGAGCTTGTCAACGGAAAGGTGTTCGTGCGCGAAGGCGTCACGCTGAACGACTTGCTGGCCGACGTTACTGTTTGCGATCAAGAGATGGTACGCAGCGTAAGCAACAAAGCGGCGGCAAACACGCGGTTGCGCACCATCTACGGCAATGTGGCGGAAAACGGCGCACTCATTCATTGCGGCGGCAAGGGCAACAGCTTTGTCGGTCACGCAAAAGTGTATCAAAACGAAGAAATGGCTATCGACGCCCTTTTACACCGCGAAATAAAAGCGGGCGACGTGTTGGTAATCCAGGGCGAAGGTCCGAAGAGCGGTCCGGGCATGAGAGAAATATACGTATCGTTGGCGCTGCTGAAAGGATACGCCTTGGAACAAAAGGTAGCCGTAATAACGGACGGACGTATTGCCGACTTTTACAACGGATTTGCAGTCGGACACATCACCCCCGAAACGGGCGAACAAAATATTTTCAGCGTGCTGCAAGACGGCGACGAGATAGAAATAAGCCTCGCCAAAGGCAAGGTCAGCTTTGACATAAAGACAAAGGATCTAAATCAACGCTACCGTCAGCACGAAGTAAGCGTTGGCAACTACGGCAATTTCTTCCTAAAAAATTGGGCGCGAACATGCACTACCGCCGTGGAGGGTTGTACTTATAAACCGAAAAAATAAAAGCGATTTTCGGCGCAAATGAACCGAAAATGTCTATCGCGCCGACGGACGGCAAGAATTGAGTAACTTTATCTTGTGCGGAACGGAAAAAGTAAAGCGTAAAACGAGAGTACCGATACCGTTTTGTGTTTTTGCTTCAATATCGGCGGCGAGGTCTTTACAAAGGAAATAATCGAAATATGTGATTTTCGCGGGCGCAAAACGCCGTTTTTTCAAGGTAAAATAGGTCAAACTTGCAAAAAAACAAAATAAAAACGCAATTACCACAAAAGTTTGCGAAAAAGGGCAATAAAAAACAGCAAATGAAACGGAGATCTGCTTAAACGCAAATCTCCGTTTTTACTACTTGGCGTTATTTGTTTTTATGCAAGGCGTCCTGCCAACACCAATAGCACATGCTTTCGTAGCTTTCGTCGCCGCCTATCATTATCGTCGGTCCGCTATCTACGCACTTGCCGTCTACAAAGCGCGCGTTGACGGAGGATTTGCGACCGCAACGGCAAACGGACTTGATCTCTTGCAACGAATCGGCAAGCTCCACTAAACGTTTGCTGCCCTCAAACAAATGACAGGTAAAATCCAACAGCAATCCGTAGCACAACACCGACGCGCGTTGACTAAGCTGTTTAAGTTGATCTATCTGCTCCGCCGTGCAAAATTGCGCCTCGTCCACTATGACTATATCTATTTCTCCCTCTGCGTTTACCTTTTCAAACAATTCGATGAAGCTTTGATCGGGAGCTATCGTGTAACATTTTGCCGTCAGTCCGATACGAGAACGCACCATTCGTTCCTCGCCGTCGTCGCGGTTGTCCACTTCCGGCTTTACAAGCAGCACCTTCATTCCTTTCTGCTCGTAATTGAACTTGCACATTAGCGCTTGCGCAGATTTACTGCTTGCCATCGTACCGTATTTGAAATAAAGCTTCGGCATAAGTGTTTCCCTCATTTGTTTTTCCTCGCAGTTGTAAAAAATTTCAAATTTTAACGTTTACTGTTTTGGCGCCGTATCAATACAGTCCGCCGATCGACCCGTCGCTGTCGATAGTCATATTGACGGCATTCGGCGTTTTGGACAGTCCCGGCATAAGCAACATGTTGCCCGCCAACACCACCAAAAAGCCCGCGCCGCCGCGGTATTCGACATCGCGTACGTTCAGCACAAAATCCGTCGGCGCCCCAAGCAATTTCGGATCGTCGCTGAAACTGTACTGCGTTTTTGCAATAACAACGGGCAGACTGTCGACGTTGCACACCTTTTTCAGCGCTTCGATGCTGTCCAACGCTTTGGCAGAATAGGCGACGTCTTTTGCACCGTAAATTTTGGAAGCCACGGCGTAAACTTTGTCTTGCACCGAGTCGTTATCCTCGTAGGCAAAACGAAACGCGCCGTTGTCCGAATCGCACAGCTCCACCACCTTGCGAGCAAGCGCCTTGGCGCCTTTGCCGCCTTTGCCCCAAACGTCGCAAACTACCGCCTCCACGCCCATTTGCTCCACGGCGCATTTTACGACTTTTATCTCCTGCGCAGTATCGCCGACAAATTTGTTTATCGCAACTACAACGGGCAGACGATATACGTCTTTGATGTTGGCGACGTGCCTCACAAGATTGCACAAGCCCTTTTTGAGCGCTTTGACGTTACTTGCCGTAAGCTCGTTTTTGTCTGCTCCGCCGTGAAGCTTCAACGCGCGGACGGTAGCCACCACTACGACGGCGTTGGGACGAAGTCCCGAAACGCGACATTTGACGTCGAGAAATTTTTCGGCTCCGAGATCGGCGCCGAATCCCGCTTCCGTCACAGTGTAATCGGCAAAAGTCATGGCAAGCTTAGTCGCCTGCACGCTGTTGCACCCGTGCGCTATGTTGGCAAACGGACCGCAATGCACAAAAGCGGGCGTTTTGCCGAGAGTTTGCACGAGATTGGGTTTCAAAGCGTCTTTCAGCAAAATCGCCATGGCGTTTTCGGCGTGAAGATCGGACGCAAATACGGGCGACCCGTCAAAGGCGTAAGCGACGAGTATTTTGCCCAAACGGCGTTTGAGGTCGTCAAGGCTGTCCGCCAACGTCAATATTGCCATAACCTCGCATGCGGCGGTAATGTTGAATTTTTCTTCATGTTCGGTTGCGTCCTTTACGCCGTGATTGACGGTCACTCCGCGCAACGCCCTGTCGTTGACGTCGAGCGTGCGATTGAAAACGATCCTGTCTGGATCGATATTGAGCGCGTTGCCCTGGAAAATACTGTTGTCTATCATTGCGCAAAGCAAATTGTTCGCCGCGGAAATTGCGTGAAAATCGCCCGTAAAATGCAGATTTATGTCCTCCATCGGCACGATTTGCGAATATCCGCCGCCCGTCGCGCCGCCTTTTATGCCGAAAACGGGTCCGAGCGACGGCTCGCGCAATGCAAGACACGTTTTTGCTCCGATAAGGTTGAGTCCGTCGGCAAGACCTATGGATACGGTGGTTTTGCCCTCGCCCGCGGCAGTGGGATTTATCGCGGTGACAAGCACCAGCTTTGCACCCTTGCGCGTATCGGGTTTGGTCGCCACCTTTGCTTTGTAGTTGCCGTACAACTCCAACTGTTCTTTGGGTATTCCCAGCTTGCGGGCTATTTGTACGATCGGTTTTATTTTGAAACTACGGGCAATTTCTATATCTGTCATGCGACGCACCTCCGCTTTGATCCGTCAGGAAAAATATCGCCGATTGTCATACGGCTGTTTGCTTTTTCAGTATATCAAAATTTGTCTTGATTGGCAATCTTTTGCAAGGGCAAATTTTATCGCACAAATATACAATAAGCGTGAGACAAGCTGAAAAAATAAATCATAAAAATTTTTTGTAAAATGCAAAACACGGCAAAAAACGCCGCCGTTATTGCATTTAAGTCAATTCGATTATTTTCCGTAAATAGTTTGTCGCTCGGTGATATCGCCGCGTAAAATAACGCCAAACGGAAATGGCAATTACGACGGTAAGGAAGCGCGAAGCGAAAATTTTCAATAATAATTACAATTTTGTAAAATTACCGTATACAACAACGCCATTCTATGGCAAAATGACGGTTCATATAAATCACATTGTGTGCAATTTGATCTCCGACCACCATTACGCCGAAGATTTTATGAACTTTTTTTATTTGGGTGTCGCGCCTGAAAGCGCCATTCGCACTTTTACAAAAAACGTTCCGCAAAAGCAGGACGGTTTTGGGTCTTGTCAACTATCAGATTGAACGCAATTTTGCTTTACGCAGTGAAAATAACGTCAATCGATGGAAACGATCTCGTATTCGCGATTGCCGAGACCGATTTCGTGCGCCCACTCAACGGTGTGGATACCGTGACGACTATCCATACGTTCGATAAGCGCGGCTTTGCCCGGATCGGGCGAATTTTTCACTTGATCGTAACAGCATTGATCCAACGCAACGGGATCCAACGAGGCAAAGATACCTATATCTGCCATTTCGGGTTCGTGCGGATTGCTGTCGCAGTCGCAATCTACCGACAAACGGTTTGCCACGTTGATATACACTATGTTATCTCTTCCCATATAGTCCATCACCGACTTGCAAGCCTCCGCCATGCTTTCAAGGAAACCGTCCTGATCGTCAACGAATCCCCACAGCTTGTCGGGTTCTTTCGTGCGTCCGACCGTGTGTATCCAAGCCTTTCCGCGGCTGGAAGCAACGCCTATCGACATATTTTTGAGCGCGCCGCCGAAACCGCCCATTGCGTGTCCTTTGAAATGGGACAACATAAGCATACTGTCATAATTAGCCAGATGGCTGCCGACAATGTTGTAACCGTCCATATGCTTGCCGCCGCCGATGGGAATTTGTATTTCTCCCTCTTCGTCCATTATGTCGCAAGGAGCAATATCGTAAAAACCGTGCGCCTTTATCGTTTGCCAATGCAGCTTGGGCTCGCAGCGTTTTCCGCCGTATGCCGTGCAACATTCCACTATCGTTCCGTTGATACTGTTTACCAGCGGTTGGATCAACTTCGGGTTCAAAAAGTTGTGCCCGCCGGGTTCGCCCGTGGATATTTTGACTGCCACTTTGCCTTTGAGCTGAACGCCCAAAGCCTTGTATATTTCAAGAAGTCCGTCCGAGGAAATGTTCTTTGTAAAATACACTTTCGATTTCATAATGCACCTCTACAATATTTTTTTCATATTTTACAACAAAAATAACGTTTAGTCAACACCCCAAAAGAGTGATTTCAAGTAATTATTTCGTCTGAAAGAAAAGTATACTATGTCTTTCATAGTAGTATGTGTTTTGCCGATTTTCGTTATGGATAATGCTCAAAATATACCAAAAAGCTTTTTGTGACATAAAAATATATTGATTTTGCACTATTTACGGGTGCATTTTAGTTGCCTTGACAAATACACGGTGATATAATTTGTTGGGTTTTGAGGAAATATGACTAAAAATATCGATATGACCGCCAATAAAGGCATGGTCAAGAACCTTATAAAATTTGTGGCACCGCTTATGCTCTCCGGCATATTGCAGCTGCTTTTTACCGCAAGCGACTTGATAGTTTGCCGTCGTTTCGGGTCGGAACACTCGGTGGGAGCAATATCCTCCACCAACGCTCTCATCAACTTGATCGTCAATTTGTTTTTGGGTTTGTCGATAGGCGCGAATATTTTGATGGCGCGTTGCTACGGCAATAACGATGCGGAAAAGGGACAGCGCGTAGTCTACACCTCGATCATTCTTTCCGCCATAATGGGTCTTGTCGTCGGAATATTCGGCGCGATCTGTTCAAAGTATTTTTTGCAATGGATGGGCACAAACGAGGAAATAATAGATCTGTCTACTCAATATTTGCAGATATATTTTGTCGGAGTGCCGTTTTCGATGATATACAACTTTTGCGCGGCTTTGCTGCGCGCCGTGGGAGATACCAAACGTCCGTTTTACTTTTTGACGGCGTCGGGTATTTTCAACGTCGGGCTCAACCTGCTGCTCGTGATCGTGGCCGATATGGACGTTGCGGGCGTTGCGACCGCTACCGCCGCTTCGCAAGTGCTTGCCGCCGTAGTCGTAATTGTATATATGCGATACAAGAAAAACAACTTCTTTGAATTGCGCTTCAAAAAGATGCGCTTCTACTTGCAAGAAGCAAAAGAAATAACGCGCCTGGGTTTGCCCGCGGGCTTGCAAAGCGCGTTGTTCAGCATTTCCAACGTGATGATACAGACAAGCGTAAACGATCTGAGTCTGACGCTCGGTCCCGCGTCGGTGGACGGAAACGGCGCCGCCGCGAGCCTGGAAGGCTTTGTGTACACTGCGATGAACAGCTGCGCGCAAGGCATAGCCACATTCGGTTCGGCAAACTACGGCGCAAAAAACAAGGCGAATATACGCAGAGTTATTTTGCGCTGTTTGATGTTGGTGGCGTTGGCGTGGATCGTTACGGGGTCTATCGTTTTGATATTCGCTCCTCAGCTACTCAACTTTTACGTGCCGAGCGAAGAGGGTATAGCGTTTGCGTTGCAGCGTATCTACATCACCGTCGGCACATATTTTCTGTGCGGTCTGATGGACAGCTTTGCTTTTGCGCTGAGGGCGATCGGCTATTCGGTCCTGCCCACCGTCATTTCCACTTGCGGGGGATGCGGTTTTCGTTTGCTGTGGATATTTTTTATTTTCAAAATCGAATACTTCCACAATATTACTTGGTTGGCGATCAGTTATCCCATAAGCTGGTTTTTGACCGCGCTCGTCCACTTTATTTGCTTTGCCGTACTTTACAAAAAATTGAAATTTCCGCAATCGGAAACAAGCCCGACCTCGGCCACGGAGACGGTCGGCGACGCGCTCAACAAAAACAAGTGCAAACAACAATAAAAATGATTTGCAATCTGAAAATTACAGCGGCTTGACACCTGTCGGCGCGTCCTTTTGTTCTATCCTTGCAAAGCTTGTTGAAATTTTGGATATATCCTTTTGTTTTTATTGTTGGTCGTCAAGACCTCCGACTTCGCGAATTATATCTTCGAGCTGCTTTGTCGTAAAAAGCTTCGGGACGGGATACAAAGGATTTGCCTCCGCTTCCGCCGTGCACGCCAACTCAAATACATCGTCCCGCACAATGCAGTCCAGCGTTACGGGTATTTTCATAGACGCGTTTAGTTGTTCTATCTTGTCGATAAAAATTTTTGCGCCGTCAGCTTTGGATGTTTTTGTGTCGAACAATCCGACGTAAACGCCCATTTTCCACAATTTTTTCTCGACCGAATTGCCGTAACGTTTCAGCATATGCGGCAAAATAACGGCGTTCGCCAAACCGTGAGCGACATTGTATTTGCCTCCCAGCGCATGCGCAACGGAATGAACGTACCCGACGTAACTTTTTGTAAAAGCAAGCCCCGCAAGATAGGACGCGTAAAGCATTTCGGAACGCGCGGTTTTGTTTGAACCGTCGGAATACGCAACGGGAAGCTCGGAAAAAATCAACTTAGCCGCTTTGAGCGCATTGCGCCGCGTTTCGCGCGTCGTGCTGCGGCCTATAAAGGCTTCTATCGCGTGCGTCAGCGCGTCCATACCCGTTGCTGCGGTTACGGAAGCGGGCAAACCTAACGTCAAAGCGCTATCCAACAGCGCACAGTCGGGAATGAGACGAAAATCGTTTATCGCATACTTGTGCCGCGTTTGGCTGTCAGTGATCACCGCCGCGACGGTAGTTTCGCTGCCCGTGCCCGCCGTTGTGGGTATTGCTATCAACAAAGGGAGGCGTTTGCGCACTTTCATAAGCCCCTTCAATCTATCGAGCGTTTTGTTCGGGTTGACCAAGCATGCGCCGACGGCTTTGGCGCAATCCATCGAAGAACCGCCGCCGATAGCGATAAGACAATCGCAGTTATTGTTGCGATACGCTTGCACCGCCTCCGCAACATTGTCCGTTGTGGGGTTGGCTACCGTTCCGTCATATAACGCGTAACCAAACGATTCGCTCTCCAACGCGCCGACAAGACCGTCGCAAATACCCAAACCGTGCAACACCTTGTCCGTCACGATCAACGGCTTGCTTTTGCCCGCGCTTTGCAATACGCCTACAAGCTCGCCGTAGTCCTTTACAAGCTTCGGCTCGCGATACGGCAAAAACGGAATGGCAATATGACAGAAAAACTGAAATGTACGACAATAAATTTTTTTGAATACGTTCATCTGAATCGCTCTCCGATTTGATTTTTACCAGTATACCACATCGATCGCAACAAATCAATGCCCGCATAATTAAAAAGCGTTTGCAGTACGCAGCGCCGTGCCCTACTCTTTTTACTCGCCCAACGCGGGGAAATTGCGCCAACGAAACATTATCTCGTACAAATTGCGCTTAAAGGGTTGCATTTTTTTCGTTTGTTTGATAGAATAATAAAGGTTGACGGCACCATAGCCAAGTGGTAAGGCAGAGCTCTGCAAAAGCTCCACCCCCAGTCCGAGTCTGGGTGGTGCCTCCAAACACAACTGCGAAGCCGCAAGGCTTCGCAGTTGAACTATTTGTATGTGCCCGCATGGCGGAATCGGCAGACGCAAGGGACTTAAAATCCCTCGACCCAATAAGTCGTATCGGTTCAAGTCCGATTGCGGGCACCACATTGGACAGGTCGTTTTGCCTGTCCTTTTTTGACTAAAACGCCGTTTCTGCCGTGCGGAGTTCGAAACGTCAAATACTTGTAAAGAACGACAAAACGTGTTAAAATGAAAAAAAAGTAGATACCGCAATGAACGAAGTACTCAAAGATAAATACGGAGTCAAGTTGGGCGAAGTAAGGGACGAGGGAACAAAAAAGGTAATCTATAACAAATACGGAGTAAAGCTCGGCTACTATGACGGACGTTACACCTACGACAAATACGGCGTAAAAGTGGGCGAAGGCAACTTGCTTACGATGCTTTTGTGATAATTTTTACGCAAACAAACACTACTGCATTCGATACCGTCGCGACGACCGACAACGATGTCCGTATCGCGATACAAAACTATTTTTAGCGCGATTTTGCAAAATGAAATGGCTGCAACGCTTGCTCGCATAAATCGGGCACGCGTTACGCCAAGCAGAATAGCGCCGAGGTAAATATGACGGAATTTGAAATCACGGTTGAAGAGCTGTCGCAAAAGGACGGAGACAGTTTTGTGACCGTAGACATAAGAGAAAATAACGCGTACCTTTACGGACATATACCGGGAAGCATAAATATCCCGTCGAGCGAACTGCCATCGGTCGATTTGCCCAAAGGTAAGCAAATAATCGTATACTGCCGCACCGGCAACATAAGCGGAGAATATGCGGCGATGCTGCGCGAAAAAGGATACGACGCATACGACTTGAAGGGAGGCTACTACGCTTGGCTAACGGGACATATCGACGACCTGGACGCGGACACCGCAAAACGAATCGAGGACGGATTGCGAAAAAAATTTGCGAAACGTCTGTTTACGCCCTTTGCAAAGGCTATCGTTCAATACGATTTGCTGCGACCCAACGACAAGGTTGCCGTGTGCATATCCGGCGGCAAAGACAGCATGCTGATGGCAAAGCTCTTTCAAGAGCTGAAAAGACACGACAAATTTCCTTTTGAATTGGTCTTTCTCGTAATGGATCCCGGATACAGCCGCGAAAACCGCGAAATAATCGAGCGGAACGCACGACTGCTCGATATTCCCATAACCGTATTCGAAACAGACATTTTCGAAAATGTATTTGCCATAGACAAATCGCCTTGCTACGTCTGCGCGCGAATGAGAAGAGGCAGTCTGTACAGCAAAGCAAAGGAGCTGGGCTGCAACAAGATCGCTCTCGGACACCACTACGACGACGTTATCGAAACGATATTGATGGGCATGCTGTACGGCGCGCAGATCCAAACCATGATGCCGAAGCTTAAAAGCTCAAATTTCGAGGGAATGGAGCTGATACGCCCGATGTATCTTGTGCGCGAAAAGGACATAATCGCTTGGCGCAACGAAAATAAACTGCAATTTATTCAGTGCGCGTGCAAATTTACCGATACTTGCTCCACCTGCGGCAATACGGGCGGCAAACGGCAACGCGTAAAAGAACTTATTCGCCAACTTAAACAAGATGACCCGCAAATAGAACAAAATATTTTCAAAAGCGTGGAAAACGTAAACTTGTCCACCGTTATCGCTTACAAGGACAAAAGCGGCACGAAACACACCTTCACCGACGACTACGACGAATAATTTTTTCGACACGTCGGCGTATATTCATTGTATACTATGTCACAAATAGTATCTTACAAAACGGCAAAAATCGATATGGCTTGATTGTTTTTGTCAAAATAACTATTTTACGCAAAATACAGTGTTTTTCTTTTATTTGTCAGCAAGAAACACATTATATATTTTCAGCTTTAATTACAAAAAAGACGAAATCAATGTAAAGGTATATAATAATTAAAATTATAAATTATATTTATTCATTAAAAATTTGCCAAGAAGTCATAAAATCTGTCTTTTACACCGCACGAGACGAAATATAAATAATAAAATAAGCGCACCGCTTACGCAATGCGCCCGTTCAAGCACAAAATCTATTCTACGCTCAATACGTAGTAGTACAAAGGTTGACCTCCGTAGTGAAGGATAAATTCTATATCGGGGTGAACTTTCTGCAACTTGTCCACAAAGGCTTCGGCTTTTTCTTCCGTCACGTCCTGTCCGTAATAGAGCGTCACCACCTCTTTGCTTTCCGTCAGCATACCTTCGATAAGCTTGGTGGTAACCGCTTCTATATCTTTGCCGCTGGTGACGATGTTGCCTTTGTCCAAGCCGATAATGTCGCCTTTCTTGATCTTGAACTTGTCTATCACCGTATCGCGAACGGCGTATGTTACCTGTCCCGCGTCGATGTCGACGAACGCGGACGTCATATTTTCCAGATTTTCGGACAAGCTCAGGTCGGGACTGAAATTGAGTACCGCCGCAAGTCCTTGCGGAATATCCTTTGTTTGCAGCACGAATATGTTGCGATTTTGCACCAACGTGCGCGATTGCTCGGCAGACAAAATTATATTCTTATTGTTGGGTAAAATTATGATATTTTCGGCGTTTATCTTGCGCGCGGCAGAAGCAATGTCCTCCGCAGAGGGGTTCATTGTTTGTCCGCCCTCGATCACCTGGTCCACAAGAAGATCTTTGAATATCGCCGAAAAACCGTCTCCGGAACACACGGCAAGCAGACCTATCGGCTTTCTTTCCGCTTCGTAACGGGCGCGCAGCTGTCTGTTTTGCTCCATCATATTCTCGATCTTGATCTTGTCCAATTCGCCCAACGTCAAAGCCTTGGCAAGCGCTTTGCCCGGATTGTTTGTATGTACGTGGACCTTTACAAGATTCAGGTCGCCTATACAGATAACGGAATTGCCTATTTCGTTGAGATAATCTCTAAGCTTGTCTATATCCGTAACGGTGGTACGCTTTTTTATGTTGATGATGAAAAACTCGGTGCAATAGCCGAAATCAAGCTCGCCCAACGACTCATAATCCACGATGAGATCGCTGTCGTCGGGGAAGGCGGAATCTATCGAAACGGGCTTGTTGTTTTCGGGGGCGGCGTACTCTTCCGCGCCCGTTATTTCCTGATCGAGATAACCCATTATCAAGCCCTTGAAAAGAGTTATCAAGCCGTATCCGCCGCTGTCCACCACGCCTGCGCGTTTAAGCACATCCAACATATCGGGTGTTTGGGCAAGGGTCTCTTCGCCCTTTTCCAACACGGCGTTCAACAGCTTTTGAATATCGCCGCTGCGTTTTGCGGTATCGATCGCCTCTTCCGCCATGGAACGAACCACGGTGAGGATCGTGCCTTCCTTGGGCTTGCTTACGGCGCGATAGGCAAGCTCCGCGCCCTCGCGCAATCCCTTGGCAAAGGTACGCGCGTCGCACTCGTCGTTTTGAGCGATAATATTGCTGAAACCTTTGAGTATCTGAGAAAGGATAACGCCGGAATTTCCGCGCGCACCGCGCAAGGCGCCTTTGCTTAACCTTTCCGCAAGCTCTGACATCGAAGTGCTGTTGATTGCATTTATTTCCTTGACGGCGGACACCATTGTAAGGGACATATTCGTTCCCGTGTCTCCGTCGGGGACGGGAAACACATTGAGCGCGTCCACTTGCGCCTTGTTGACCTCCAACATTTTACCGCCGGCGATAAACATGCGCTTCATAACGGACGCAGTTATGTGGGTTTTTATTGTATGAGCAGCAGCCATTTATATATCCTCGTAATTTCGTAAAGTGAATAGGGCTTGGTTTACAGCTTGACGCCGACCACGTGTACGTCGATCGTATCCACGATCATACCCGTAAAACGTTCCAAACCGTATTTTACCGTATTCTTCAAGCTTGACGAAACGGCGGAGACGGGAAGTCCGTATTTGATTTTTACATATAGATCGACAAAAATGCGGTCGCCCTTTGTCTCCACTCTTACTCCGCGGCTTTTGCCGTTGCGTTTGAAAATATCGGTAAAAGAA
Source organism: uncultured Clostridia bacterium (assembly GCA_947589685.1). GTDB lineage: Bacteria > Bacillota > Clostridia > Christensenellales > CAG-314 > Fimimonas. Next base: position 33,092 of record CANQCN010000004.1, on the reverse strand, counting down.
TCGGAGAAGCCAAAAGGCACAATTTCCACCACTCCGTAGCACTCTATTGCCAAGTGCCCGGCAAGTGACGCAATTACGTCGTCGGAAACGGTTATAACGCCGTAAGAATTTCTTGTGCGCAATGCCATTCGACATTCCTCCCATATATAACTGTTACTATTTTACAACAAAATGTATTATTTCACAAGTGTTTCGGCGCTAATTTTCCCTTATTTGATATGTTAAGTACATTTTTTTGATAATTGTCCGTATCAAATTGAAAAAAAGTACCTTTTTTGCTTGCCAAAACGCGACAAAAATGATATTATTGTAAAGCGTGAATTTCAACACAAATCAATCGACCCACGGAGGTGTAGATATGTCCAAGGTATGTGCTATATGCGGTAAAGGCAAAATGTCAGGCAACAAGGTTTCCCACTCCAACAGAAGGACGCCCAAAACTTACAGTGCCAACTTGCAAAAGGTAAAAGTGGAGATCGACGGAAAAGAATCCACCGAATACGTTTGCACCCGTTGCATAAGAACGGCAAACAAAGAACAACATTAAGTTTACATCGGGCCTCACCGTGTGTGGGGCTCATTTTTTTGACCGTATTTGTCCGTGTTGCGACGACACGAGACTGAAAAAACGATAAAAGGAAAATTTATGCTTGGTTTGATTTCCGCCGCGATAGGCGTTACCTGGTCCCTACCGGGAGAAAACGAATTTATACTTTGGTTTCAAAGTATTGCCGGCAAAGGCAGCTTTTTGTACTACTTGATGAACTTCATATCTATGCTGGGCGAAGAAACCGTGCTTGTGGGTATTGTCGGATTGATCTATTGGGGATTGGACAAGCGGCGCGGCGAACAAATAGGCATAGGAATGATCGCCGCGACGATATTCAATCCGTTGATAAAAAACATCGTCAAGCGCACGCGTCCGTTTGACGCGGTGAGCGAAATACAAAACTTCCGCGACGTGGACGGCTACTCCTTTCCGTCGGGGCACTCGGCAAACTCCGCCGCGACATACGCGGGAACCGCCTACCATTACCGAGACAAACGCCGCAAATGGTTGATAGCCGTTGCCGTAGTTTTGCCGCTGCTTGTCGCGCTGTCGCGCACGTATCTCGGAGCGCACTATCCGTCGGACGTGCTTTGCGGGTTGCTGCTGGGGATCGCGGTCGTTTTTCTGACAAGCGCTTTGTACAAGCTTTTGCCTAACAAATATTGGGTATACGGCATTTTGGGCGCAATCGGATTTGCGGGATTTTTTTACTGCACCACGGACGATTTCTTCACGGCGTACGGTCTGCTCGTCGGTTTTGCCTGCGGCATACTCTTCGAGCAAAAAATAACGAAATTCGAAAACACAAAAGTATGGTGGCGAATTGTTTTGCGCGTGACGGCGGGCGGCGTTATTTTCCTCGGACTGAACGAGCTGATAAAGTTGATCGTCGGAGCTATCTACCCCGACTACGAACAACACGTATGGTTTGAGCGCATCTTTCGCGTGCTGCGTTACGCCGCGGTTACTTTTATCGATATAGGGGTTTATCCGTTGCTATTTAAGCAAACTGAAAAGCTCTGGAAAAAATTCGGTTGGATAAAGCGCGACGACCAATCGGAAAACGCGCAAACGCAAGAGGAAAACGCTTAGCGGAAGGAAAACAATATGACAAGATCCAACAAAGACAAACCCGTAAAGTCGGCGCTGCTTGCCGACGACATCCCCGAAGCCAAACGCTACGTTTTGCTGTTGATCGTTGCGGAAGCGTTGCTGACGTTCGGGATATGCGTGCTGATGTTTTTTGCCAACAAGCTCGATTGGGGCGCGGTAGTATTCATCGCCTTGTTCGTTTGTTGGATGGTAAGCGACGTGATCTTTTGGCAACTTTGGAAATCGATAGCTTACCGACTGACCGTGACGGAAAAGGAGATCGTCGTAAATCTGTTTTTTCACAAGAAAAAAATGACGCTTGCGGACGTCAAGAGCTATGAGTGCGAGGCAATGGAAAACACCGATTTCCACCGCTTTCGTCTGACGGACGGAAAGAAAAATATCGTGATCGCAACACAGTACCGAGAGGAGATGATAGCGATCCTTGCCACAAAAACAACTGCGTTTGACGTAAACGCGCCGAAATCCAACGAGTCGCAAACGAACTAACTCCAATAAAAAACAGAAAAGCGGGTCAAGTAACGGACCCGCTTTTTGCAAAAAATTCAGCTGTATGTACTTGTTATGCGCGACATCGCGATCATTTTTTGCCCGCTACCGATTTGCCCAACAGCAAGCGCAAAATGTTTCCCAAAAAAGCGGGCAGCTTGAAACAAAAAATTTTACTTTTCATACACTCTCCCTTGTTGGTAACAGTATATGAGCAAAATATGCAAAGAGTTACGTTATTTTATTTGCGCGTCTGTGACAAATTTTGTTTATGGCTATCTGTCTGTCGGGAGCGTTCATTATCGCGCTGCCTGCGACTACCACGTCCGCGCCCGCGGCGATGACAAGACCCGACGTATCGGGATTGATCCCGCCGTCCACCTCTACGAGAACGTTGGGGAAAAGCTCCTTTGCGCGACGTATCTTTTCCACCGAGGACGGGATAAACTCCTGACCGCCGAACCCCGGTTCGACAGACATTACAAGCACCATGTCGAACAAGCCGCGATATGGCGTCAACGCGCCTACCGGCGTGCCCGGTTTTATCGAAATGCCCGCCTTCTTGCCGCAGGAATGGATGAGTCGAAGCGTTTCCGACACTTTTTGAGTCGCCTCTATATGAAAGGTGATTATATCCGCACCCGCCTCGGCAAATTGGGTAACGTAACGCTCCGGTTCGCTTATCATAAGATGAACGTCCAAAGGCAACACCACGCAACGGCGAATACTTTTTATTATCGGCATGCCGAAGGTGATATTGGGGACAAAATTTCCGTCCATCACGTCGCAGTGTATCCAATCCGCTCCGCACTTTTCCAAAGATTTGCACTCTTGTTCCAAACGAGCGAAATCGGCGGACAATATAGAGGGGCTGATAAATATTTTTTTCATAAAGACCTCTTCTGCTGTTTTGTTAATTTATTATACCCGAAAGGTATCGGGTCGTCAATATCGATTTTTTTCCGCTTCTTTAAGTTCGTTGAATTCTTCGACGTAACGCCGATAACGCGCTTCATTAAGCTCCCCCGCCGCTACTGCCGCTTTCACGGCGCAATCGGGTTCGACGGTGTGAGTACACGAAGGGTATCGGCAATTGTACGCGATATTGACAAAATCGTCCAAATACATTCTCAACTCGTCGGAACGTATCCCTTGCAGATCGCAAAGAGAAAATCCGCAAGTGTCCGCCAAAAAGCCGTCGCCCGCTTTGTACAACGAGCTGTGACGAGTGGTATGTACGCCTCTGCCCGACTTTTCGGAAATACCGCCCGTTTCTCCCTTTGCTTCGGGCAAAATCGCATTGAGAAGAGACGTTTTTCCCACCGCCGACTGTCCCGCAAAGCACGCCACCTTGCCTTTTGCGAGGTACTTGTTCAGCGCGGATATATCACCTTTCAACGCGGAAACGCCGACAATATCCGCGATCTTTCCGTAGTTTGCGGCGACGTTTTCGATCGTTTCGGTGGACATATCCGTCTTGTTGACGACGATAACGGGTTCGATATGCTCCTGAAAACAGTTTATCAACACCTTGTCGCACAAATACAGATCCGGCTCGGGCTCGCAAGCCAATACCACAAAACATACGTCCACGTTGGCTATTTCGGGTCGGGCAAGCTTGTTGCGCCGTGGCAGCACTTCCGAAACGACGCCCTTGCCGTGACGCAGCAGATCGAACGTCACCTTGTCGCCCACGATGACGTCAAGGTCGTTATACCGTATTTTTTTCGGCGCAAAACACACGTATTTTTGCCCATTGTCCGTCAAGACCGTAAACACGCCGCTCACCGACTTGACGACTACGCCCGATTCAGTTGCCATCATTTCCTTCCAGATAACGTCTGCGCAGTTGTCCGCATGCGCCCTCTATGTCCCGACCCATCGTGCGACGGCGGGTCGCCGAAACGCCCAATTTGTCGAGATATTGCAAAAAAAGTTTCAAATTGCGTTCGCTCGTGCCTTTCAGTCCCGTTTCCTTTACGGGGTTGAGCGCGATAACGTTGACGTGCGCGGACATTCCGCGAAGCAAAGACGCAAGTTTGAGAGCGTGCGCGTAAGAATCGTTTTGCCCGTCGATGAGCGTATACTCGATTATTATGCGCCGACCCGTTTTTTCAAAAAAATATCGGCAGGCTTCCACCGCTTCCGTTACCGAATAAGCGTTTGTAACGGGCATTATTTGCTTGCGCTGTTCGTTGTCGGGGTTGTGAAGGCTGAGCGTGAGATTTACGGGAAGCTCGGCGTCGGCAAGCTTGCGAATAGACGGCGCAATGCCGCATGTGGACAGCGATATGTTGCGCAACGAAATATTTATGCCCTCCGACGCGGAAACCAACCTCAAAAATTTGACTACGTTGTCGAAGTTATCCAAAGGCTCGCCGCTTCCCATCAAAACCACATTCGTTACAAAGCGTTCTTCGCCGCCCGTTGCGTTTACAGCCAACACTTGTCCGAGTATTTCTCCCGCGGAGAGGTTGCGCACCAGCCCGTTCAAAGTGCTTGCGCAAAACTTGCAGCCCATACGACAGCCCACCTGCGTGGATACGCACAGAGTGTTGCCGTATTTGTATTTCATCAGCACGCCCTCCACCACGTTGCCGTCGTGAAACTCGAACAAAAATTTTTGCGTGCCGTCCAGCGCCGACGTGACGGTGCGTACGATCCTTGCAGATACGGCGACGCAACGTTCTTTGAGCTGCTCGCGCAAGGATTTCGGCAAATTTGTCATTCCGTCGAAATCGACGTTTTTGACAAGCCAACCGAATATCTGCTTAGCAACGTACGGCTTTGTTTGGAAGTTCGCCGTAATGAAATCGGTAAGCTCCGATAGATCCATATCCTGCAAAAGTATCATAGCGTTCGAGTAAGCACGGCCACGTAAAAGCCTTGCATGCCGTCCTTGTGCGGCAAAAATTGATATTGACTTTGCCCGTTCGCGGCGGTTTGAACGAGCGATATGCTTCCCGCCTCGAACTCGTGGTGAGCGTTGAGAAATTTACGCACGTTTTGCCCGTTTTCGTTGTCGAAAACCGTACATGTAGAGTAAACGAGACTGCCGCCCGGCTTTACATAGCGACAACAGTTGTCGAGAATTGCGTATTGCAGCTTCATCAACTCGGAAATATCCTTGTTTTCGCGGAACAGCTTGATGTCGGGACGATTGTCCAACACTCCGAAACCGCTGCACGGCACATCGCACAGCACTGCGTCGAAAGAAGCTTTCCACCGTTGATCGTACTCGGTCATATCGCGGCAGAAGATATTCAAACTAACTTGCATGCGCTCGGCGTAAGAGGAGATAAGCTCTGCTCGGTGCGCGTGAACGTCACAGCTTGTTACGTTTGCGTCGGGGCGCAGCTGCTTGATATAGACGGATTTGCCGCCGGGCGCGGCGCAGCAATCCAAAAAATCGCCATTTTGGGGAATAAGCGCAGCGCAGATACGCGAAATTGCCATGGATGACAGACTTTGCACCGTCGCTATCGTTCCGCTCGGTAAATTGCCCTTTACGCGAAAGGCGTCCTCGAAAAGCGTGTTTTCCGCCTCTGCGCCGAAACGCTGTTCGATCTGCTCCGCCGTCATCGGCTCGGCAAAACGCACCGTCGTTCTGTTGTCGGGAACATAGCTTACGATTTGCTCGGCGGTCTCTTTGCCGTAATCATTTATCAGCTTTTTGAGCGCCCACAATGGGTAAGAATACCTAACGGACAAACGTTCGACTTCCTCCGCGGGGTAATCGTCGAAGTCCTTTGCGCGCTGCGCGACGGATTTCAGCGTGGCGTTTACGAAGCCCACAGTCCGCTTGTCTCCCGACAGCTTTGCAAGCTCCGCCACATCGTTTACCACCGTGTATACGGGCAAGGACAGCTCCATAAGGCAGTAAACGCCTATTTTCAAAAACAGCAATGCGTCGCCTTTGGGCATCTTGCGTACGTAACGAGAAACGACGTATTCTAAGCGCAGATCGTTGTCCAGCACGCCGTACACTATTTTCGTTACAAGCGCTTTATCCTGATTTTTGCAGTTTGCAAGCGTTTTGTTCAAGGCTATCGCGGAGAACGCCCGTTCGTCGTACACTTGACGCAAAGTTTGGAAACTTTTCAGAAAGGCGTTGTTCATTGCTCACCCAGCACCGCGCCCACCGAAATTTTGTGACCGTTGAGAAAGCTTGCGACGTCCATTCGCTTGGAGTTTTCCGCTTGGACCTCTTTTACCTCTACGGCGCCGTCCCCGCACATAACTATCAAGCGTTTTTTTGTGCAATCGACGACTTCGCCGACCTTTCCGTCGAAATTTTCTTCCGCGGGACGCAGCGAATAGATTTTCAGCCGTTTGCCGTTTGCCGTCGTCCAGGCGGCGGGAGAAGGATTCAACGCGCGCACGAGATCGATCAGCTCCTTGCGCGGTTTGCTCCAATCGATCTGTTCCCGTTCGGCGGTCAATTTGCCGCAAAAAGTAGCTTCTTGCTCATCTTGCGGCACGTAGACGGCTACGCCCCGTTCTATTTGGTCAAGCGCCTCGACGACAGCCTCCGCGCCCAACTGCGCCATACGCTCGAACAATTCGCCGCAGGTCTCGTAGGGGGCGATCTCCAACGGTTTTTGCAAAATTATTTCGCCCGCGTCCACCTGCCGCACCGTGTTGAGGATCGTTATGCCCGTGCGGTCAAGCCCCGTCAACAAAGCGTACTGAATGGGCGACGCGCCCCTAAGCTTGGGCAGCAGCGAGCCGTGAATGTTGATTATCCCGTGCGGAGCGACGTCGATTATCTCTTGCGACAAAATTTGCCCGTATGCCGCCGTGACCATAATGTCGGGATGAAGCGAGCGAAGCGTTTCCGCGCCGTCGCGGGAGATCTTTTCAAACTGAAACAGCGGCAAATTGTGCTGCAATGCAAATTTTTTGACTGCGCAAAACTCCGTTTTGCCGCGCGAACCGACCTTGTCCGGTTGACAAACGCACCCGACCACGGTGTGAAAAAGCATTATTTTTTGCAATGCGGGCACGCCGAAATCGGGCGTTCCCAAAAACACGATCCTCATTTCGCCCTCCCGTTAATCTCTGTCGATGATTTTTTTGATCATTTTGTCGGGGAAAAGTATGCCGTCCAGATGATCCATTTCGTGCAAAAATACGCGCGCAAAGTACCCATCGGCATGCTGACGGCGTTTTTTGCCCTTTCTGTCGAAATATTCGACGTCTATCGCTTCGGGACGCTCCACCAACCCGCGAAATCCCGGTACGGAAAGGCACCCTTCGTTGTCGACGCATTTGCCGACGCTTTTTACAAGCTTGGGATTGACCAATTCGTAAAGCTTGCCGTCGTACTCCACTATGCAAACGCGGCGAAGTATCCCCACTTGCGGGGCGGCAAGTCCCAAGCCGCCCACGTCATGCAGAGTCTCGACCATATCGTCCAAAAGCTGGTGCAGTCTGTCGTCGAAGTTTTCGACGGGCTTGCTTATTTTACGGAGAAGAGGATCTCCCATTTTGATTATGTTTCTTTTTGCCATATTTCACCTGTTATGAAAGATTTTGAGGATCGCGTTCTATCGACACCTGAACGGAACGTCGTTTTTTTGCGTCGCATACGGCGTAAATTTGCGGAATGATCCTGTCCACGCTGTCCTTGGACAGCTTGATGAGTATCTGAAAGCGATATTGCTTTTCCGCGCGTTTAAGCGGACAACGCATTTTGTCGAGGTACAAAAACGCGGTCGGTTCATTTGTTTTCAGATTGGCTATCGCCGCGTTTTGCTCCACCAGCTCGTCGATACAGTCTTGCTCCTTTTCGCCCGTGTAGAGTATCCTGACGATCTCCGAAAAGGGCGGAAAAGCCGACGCTTGGCGGATATTTATCTCGTAATTGTAAAAGCCGACGTAGTCCTGCCGCGCGGCAAAACGAAGGCAGTAATGGGTGGGAGTGTAGGTTTGAAGCACGACCGTTCCCACGTCTTTGTCCCGTCCGCTGCGCCCCGCCACCTGCGTGATAAGCTGAAACGTACGCTCCGTTGCAAGATAGTCCTCGTGATGTAAGCTTTGATCGCCGTCGAGTATGCCAACAAGCGTCACTTTGGGAAAGTCGTGTCCCTTAGCGATCATCTGAGTGCCGACGAGTATCTGCGCTTCGCCGCGCGAAAAAGCTTCGAGAATTTTTCCGTGGCTTTCCTTGGTTTGCGTTGTATCGGCGTCCATTCTGAGCACCTTGACGTCGGGAAACATTTTGTTTACAAGCTCCACCACCTGCTGCGTGCCTATGCGTCCTTGACGAAAGCTGTCCGATTTGCAAACGGGGCACTTGTCCAAAATGTAATATGATTTGCCGCAATAATGACATTTGAGTCGGTTGTCCTCGCGGTGGACGGTGAGGGTGATATCGCAGTCCTCGCACTTTGCCACGTAGCCGCAACGGGTACACATCATAAAGGACGAATAACCGCGGCGATTGAGAAACAACATCGCCTGATTGCCCGCTTGGATCGCGTCGGCAAGGCGTTGTTTGAGTACCTCGCTGAAAATCCCCTTGTTGCCGCGACGGGTTTCCAAGGTCATATCCACTATTTCCACTTCGGGCAAGGGCTGTTTGTTGATACGTTCGGGCATTTCGATAAGACGAAGCTTGCCCTGCCGCGCCGCATAATAACTGCCGAGGCTGGGCGTTGCGCTTCCGAGCAGAAGCAACGCGCCCTCTTGTTTGGCGCGGAATTCCGCCACTTCCACGGTGTTGTAGCGCGGATTGAAGTCGGATATGTAGCTGCCGTCGTGTTCCTCGTCGATGATTATAGCGCCTATATTTTCCAAGGGAGCAAACACCGCGCTGCGGGCGCCGACGGCGATTTGCGCTTCGCCGTTTTTCAGACGAAGCCATTCGTCGTACCTTTCGCCGCTTGACAGACCGCTGTGCAGCAGCGCGACGGTGTCTCCGAAACGTTGTCGCAATTGCCGCAGCATATTGGGCGTAAGGGAAATTTCCGGCACCAGCATTATGCAGGTTTTGCCTTCGGCAACGATTTTTTCGATGATGGTAAGATACACTTCCGTTTTGCCGCTGCCCGTCACTCCGTGAAGCAAGTAACGTCCGCTTCTGTCCGACAAAACGGTTTCAACGGCGTTTTGCTGGCTTGCCGTCAGAGAATGTTTGCCTGCGGCGCTCGACCTTATGTCGCTGTACGGCATACGGCGTATGACGACGTCCTGCGCCGATACTATGCCCTTTTGTTTCAGCGCGCGCAGCGCCGAATTGCCGAACTCGACGTTTATTTTTTCCGCAAGAGTCGCGCCGTTGAGATACAAAAAAGTCACCAAATCCCGTTGCATGGTCGCATTGGGTTTCAGTGAATTCAAAATTACGTCCAAGCTGTCGTTCGTGGCGAGGCATATCTGCTGTTTGCATAGCGATTTGATACGGTTGCCGCGCATTTCCGCGGGAATGAACAGTCTGAGAGCGTCCGCGCGTCTGAGATGATACTGCGCGCACATATGATCGCACAGCTGCAACATACGGGGCGAAATGGCGACGAAATCGTCCAACGGACGGATTATGGTTTTGAGCTTGCTTTCGTCGTAATCCGAACGAGACTTGGCTTCTATTATCACGCCCTCGGTGGGACGGTTGCGAAAATCCACCAAAACGCGAGCGCCCACATCGTAGCCCTCGCCCTTGTAGTCGAATATTCGGTCCACTTCGCTTGCGGACAAATCTACGATAACGGAGTAAATCATTTGCCGATAGCTTTGTTCAAAATGAGTTCCGCCACTTCGCGCTTGCTCATTTCGGGATAGTCGGTTGCGCCGTCCGCCGTCACAAAGGTAACTACGTCGGTATCGCTGCCGAAAACGTCGTTGTGCTTTACGTCGTTGAGTACGGCAAGATCGGCATGTTTTTTGAACAATTTTTCGCGGGCGTTTGCAACGCCGTTGTCGGTTTCCGCGGCAAATATACACAAAAATTTGTCCCCTTTGCGCAGACCTATCTGCTCGGCAATGTCGGGGTTCTTTACCAATCGGAGCGCAAGCTCGTCGCCTTTCAGCTTGGTTTGCGATACCTTTTGCGGACGGTAATCGCAAGGCGCTCCCGCCAGAACGAATATGTCGTTGTCGTCCAGACGCGCCAAAGCCTCGTTGAGCATATCCGAAGTGGTCGCAACGTCGACTACATTTGCGCGTTCGTCTATCTGCGCGGTGTGTTTGCCCAGCAAAACAGTCACGTCTGCGCCTCGATTAAGCGCGGCGTCAACAATTGCGCTGCCCATTTTGCCGCTGGAAAAATTGGTCAAATATCTCACGTCGTCCAGCTTTTCGATGGTCGCGCCGCAGCTGACAAGCACCCGTTTGCCTACGAGGTCGCTCTTGGGACACAGCAGTTCGACGCAGCTGTCCACAATGGTCTGCGGTTCAGCCATTCGACCGTCGCCCACATCGCCGCATGCCAAAAAACCGTTTTCGGCATTTACCACGTGTACGCCGCGCTTGCGCAAAAGCTCCAAATTGGCGTTGAAGGACTTGCTACGGTACATATTGACGTTCATTGCGGGGCACACCACGATAGGAGCCGTCGTCGCCATAAGCGTTGTTGACAGCATATCGTCGGCAATGCCGTTTGCCAGCTTGCCGATAATGTTTGCGGTGGCTGGACACACGACGAACAAATGCGCTTTTTTCGCAAGAGAGACGTGTTCCACTTCCCAATGTCCGCCACGACGGAACATATCCGTCACGACGGGTCGGTTGGAGAGTGTCTCGAAAGTCAGCGGCGTAACAAATTCCGTCGCGTTTTTTGTCATTATGACGTCGACGTTTGCCCCCAGCTTTTTGAAAAGGCGCACCACCTGACACACCTTGTAGACGGCAATGCCGCCGCTTACGCCTATTACGATATTTTTCCCTTGTAATTTTTGCATTACTTCTTGGCGATCTCCGTTATGCCGTCGTCAAATTCGCCCGCGGCGTAGGTGATCGGTTTGAAATTTTGCGGCAGTTCGGGATTGTTGTTGAGTTCCTTTGCGCGTTTTGCGATAACGCAGCAAAGAGTGTACTTGTCGCCTGCTTTTTCCGTCAATTCGTCAATGGGAGGTTTGGTTATCATTTTTTGTTTCTCCTTTCTTTCAAAATAGCGATAATTTCTGCTACCGCTCTGTCCACGTCGTCGTTCATAATGCAGTAGTCGTACTTGTAACGCTGAGCAAGTTCCAGCTTGTTGCGCGCCATGCGGATCTGGATTTTTTCTTCGCTTTCGGAACCGCGCTTTTTGAGACGTTCGTAAAGCGCCTGCTCGCTGGGAGCTTCGATAAAAAACAAAATGCTGTCCTCATAGTTTTGTTTTACCTGCAACGCGCCCTTTACGTCGATTTCGAGTATCACGTCCTTGCCGTAATTGAGCATATCCACCACAAACTTTTTGGGCGTGCCGTAGTAGTTTTCGAAATGCTGGTCGTACTCCAACAGCTCGTTTTTGCGCACCATATCGAGGAAGGTATCCTCGGATACGAAAAAGTAACTGCGATCTCGGCGCTCGGTGGGACGAGGCGCGCGCGTGGTGACCGAACAGGACAACACCAAATCGGGCATCAATTTCATCAATTCGGCGCAGATAGTTCCTTTGCCCGCGCCGCTGGGACCGGAAATGATGATCAATTTACCTTGCTTTTTTTCTTCCATAATTGTGTATTATCTCCAATGGATCACTCCAAATTTTGTACTTGTTCTCGAATTTTTTCTATTTCATTCTTCATTTGCAGCGCGACGTCCGTCAATTGAAGATAGGAGGATTTGCTGCAAATTGTATTTGTTTCGCGATTGAATTCCTGCACCAAAAAGTCCAGCTTTCTGCCGACGGGAACGTCGGTGGCAAGTATCTGCCCCGCGTGCGCAATATGCGAGGCGAGCCGCGTGATCTCTTCGTCGATACAGGATTTGTCGGCAAAGAAACACACCTCGTTCATAAGCTTTGCCTCGTCAAGCTGCACGTCGCCCAAGGCTTCCGCTACGCGTGCGCGCAGCTTTTCGCGGTAATCCCGCGCGACAACGGGAGCGTATTCTTTCACTTTGTCCAGCAGCTTGGCAACGTTGTTTATCTTGTCAAGCAAGTCGTCTCTCAGCAGATTGCCCTCTTTTTCGCGCATGGCGTTGAGACTTTCCACGGCTTTATCCACCGCTTCCGCAAGCATCTCGCGCAAAACGTCGGCGTCCTCGTCCGTTTGTTCGACGTTTATCACATCGCCCGAACGCATAAGCGCGCTTACGTTGAAATCATGATGCAGCTCCGGAAAAGCCAAACTGAGCTTGTGCGCCGCCTCGACATAACCCTTTGCAAGCGCCATATCCACCGTTACGCTTTTGTCCGTTTCGCCGACGAGCGTGTAGTTTATGAACACGTCGACGTGTCCGCGGGACAAACCCTTTGCGATACCGTTGCGGATCACGTCCTCGCAAGAAATGAACGAGCGCGGAATCTTGGTGGAAATATCCAAAAAACGGTGATTTACGCTTTTGAGTTCGACTGTGAGTTCACGGTTGCCGCGCGTAACGGTCGCTTTGCCGTAACCTGTCATACTTTTCATAGCACTCTCAACTCCATTATTTCTCGATTATATATTGTAACACAACAAATGCAAATTTTCAACAATCTTACGCGAATTTTGAAAATATATATTTATTATTAAATATCACGATTGAATTAAGGTTTTTCTTGTATCCCTCTTCCACCTCGTCCTCCCACGCCATAGTCAGCACCAACCGCATACAATGCGGTCGGTACCGCTTACAGGCGGGTCGTCCTCTCCCACACAATTTTCACAAGCTCAAATTGTGCGGGTACCCATTTGGCGGTCCCGACTGCGTTGGTGCATTAGAAAAGCACCAACTTGCCCGCGCTCACGGCGAAGTGTCCACAGGACACATTCGCTTTTCGTGGCGCGCCCCTCAACTCGCTTGCCCGTGACGGGGAAGGTCTATTGTCACTGTTGTTGACTGTATCTCCGCAAAAAAACGTCCCCGTCACGGGTAAGGTTCAAACCCCTCAGTCACCTTTACAGGTGACAGCTCCCCTTGCTCATCAAGTGGAGCCTTTGTGATTGTTTGAATTAAATCGGTCTCTACAATCCCTCTTCCACCACCTGTCGGTGGTCCCCCTTCCCCGTAAATTGTGCTTCGCGCAATTGACGGGGAAGGTCTTTTGTTACTGTTACGAACTATGTCACAAAAAAAACTTTCCCCGTCAGTCACATTTACAGATGACAGCTCCCCTTCCTCTTGAAGTGGAACCTTTTTATTGCTGTTGCGAACTATGTCACTGAAAAAAACTTCCCCGCACGGGCAAGCACGGGGGGGTGAAAAGCGGCGCCAAGTTGAGTAATAAGAAAAAAGCAACAATAAATTATACTGTTGCTCGTGAAAAAACGAAAATTTTTATTTAAGTAGTTCGACAAATTGTTCTTCGTCGATGATCTCGACGCCCAGGGCGCGAGCTTTTTCCAACTTGCTGCCGGCGTCCTCGCCCGCGATCACAAGATTGACGGATCTGCTTACCGACGAGGAGATCTCGCCGCCGCGTTCCTCGATGAGCTTGGAGGCTTGGGCGCGCGTGTAATTGGCAAGGCTGCCCGTAAGCACTACCTTTTTGCCGCTGAAAATCCCCGCCGATTGCTTGATACGATAGACGGGATCTATGCCGATGTCTTTGAGACGGTCGATAATATCCGCATTTTGCGGCTCGGCAAAGAATTGAACGATGCCTTGCGCCACCACTTCGCCGACGCCGTTTACCGCAGTGAGCTGATCGACGGTAGCTTGTCTCAATGCGTCCACGCTGCCGAACCGAGCGGCAAGATCGCGTGCGGTGACTGTGCCGACATTGTCCAACCCCAAGGCGAAAATAAACTGCGCAAGGGATACTTTTTTGCTCTTTTCTATTGCGATAACGACGTTTTGAGCCTTTTTGGACTCTTTGTCGCCAAGCACAAACAACGGAGTGAGATCGGCTTCCGTAAGAGAATAGAGATCGGCAACAGATCTTACGTTCAGCTCGTCCACCATCAGTTCTACCGTCTTGTCGGACAAGCCCTCAATGTCGCAGGCGTTTTTGGAGCAGTAATGCACAATGCGCGATACTATCTGCGGACGGCAATGCTCGGCGTTGACGCAATACAAAAGCGCGCCTACCTCTTGCAACGGAGCGCCGCATGCAGGACAAAGGACGGGCTTGACGATCTCCTCGCCGCCGTCCTCCGCCGCGCCCAAAACTTCGGGTATGACGTCGTTGCTGCGACGGATAAACACCAACGCGCGCTTTTTGAGCCGCTTGCGGGTAATATCGCCGAAATTGTTGAGCGTTGCGCGTCGGATCGTTGCGCCGCACAGCTCGACGGGAGCCAATTTGGCAATGGGAGTGAGCTTGCCCGTGCGACCTACTTGCCAATCCACGTCGAGCAGCTCGGTGGTGACTTGCTCGGCGTCGAACTTGTACGCCACAGCCCATTTGGGAAATTTGTCCGTGTAGCCCAGCTCCTCGCGTTTGGCAAAGTCGTTTACCTTGACGACAACGCCGTCGATAAGAAAATCGTAACTGCTTCGCGCCGCGCCGATCTTTTCTATTATAGCTTTTATGTCGTCGTAACAATACGCCTTTTCAAATACGTAGTTGGTGCGCATGCCGCAATTTTGCAAAAAGGCGACCAACTCCGTTTGGGACGCTACCGTAAGCCCCTCTTCGTAACCGTTGCTGTAAAACACCACGTCGAGATTGCGCTCCGCGGTCACCTTTGGATCGAGATTGCGTATCGCGCCCGCAGCGGCATTGCGAGCGTTTTTCAGCGCGTCGCCCTTGTGAGTGCGGTTGTATCTGTCCAATACCGAAAGGCGCATGATACCCTCGCCCTGCAACTCGCAAACGCCCTTGAAGGGAATGGTCAACGGAACCGAACGGATAGTCTTGACTTGCTCGGTGACATCCTCGCCCGTAACGCCGTTTCCGCGCGTGGCGGCTCCCGCAAATTGCCCGTCGCGATAGGTGACGTTGATGGTCAACCCGTCGTATTTGAGTTCGACGGTAAACTCCGTTTTGCCCAGCTCCTTTTCTACCTTGTCTACCCACTCGCGTAGCTCGCCGAAGCTTTGCACCTTGTCAAGACTGTACAGCCGTTTGAGGTGATCGTGTTGAACAAAGCTTTTGAGCGGTTCGCCGCCGACGCGCCGCGTCGGACTGTCGGGCAACACGACGCCCGTTTGCTTTTCCAACAACACGAGCCTGTCGTAAAGAGCGTCATACCGAGCGTCGGTGACGCTGGGGTTGTCCAAAACGTAGTATTCGTAAGCCCATTGATTGAGTTGAGCCACCATTTCTTCCATTGTCATAGCTTTTTTCTCCGTTATTTGATAACTTTGAGAGGAGCGAAACGAACGTTGAGAGTTTTTTTGCCCGCGCCGTCAAAGGCGACGTCGACGAGATCCCGCTCCGTGCGCAAAATGATACCTCTGCCGAAAGACGAATGTTCCACTATCTGCCCCGCGTGAAATTGCGTAATATCCTTGTCGGGCTTTCCTTTGTTTGGAACGGGAGGTCGGCTTTCGCTGTTGTTTAGTCTGTCCAAAAGACTGTCGTCGGATAACTCCCTTTCGCTCATAACGCGACGTTGCGGCTCGTAGAGCTTTTTCACCTCGTTGAAATAACGGCTGGCAAGGCAGTTTTTGCGCTGTCCCCACATAAAACGCGACTGCGCCCTCGTAAAATACAAGCGCTCCTCGGCACGGGTAGCCGCGACGTAAGCAAGCCTCCGCTCCTCTTGGAGACTTTCCGACTCGTAGCTCGAACGCGACGCAGGGAACAGCCCCTCTTCCAAACCAACTACGAAAACCGTGCGAAATTCCAACCCTTTGACGGCGTGGATCGTCGCTATGGTGAGATAATCGCCGTCGGTAGCGTCGTCCGTATCCTGCGAAAGGCTGACCGTTTGAAGAAAATCCGCCAAAGTCGCTTGCGGCGACTGCTGACAAAACTCTGCGACGGACTCTTCGAATTGGTCGATATTAAGCACGCGCTCGTCCTCGTCCAGATCCCGCCACACCTTGCGAAATTCCAACACATCCAACATAATGTGAACAAAATCCGCTACGTTTTTGCGCTCGGAAAGCTCCGTCAACTTGGAAATGAGCTTGTAAAAATCCGTGAATTTTGCGCGAATTGCCGAGCCGAACGACTCCAAATTGCGCTCGTCGGATATTACGTCAAGCATTGGCAAAGCGTACTCTGCGGAGAGATCGCGCAGCTTTGCGACGGATACGTCGCCTATGCCGCGTTTTACGGGTACGTTGAGAGCGCGTACGAACGCTTCGGCGTCAAACGGATTGTTGATGAGGCGCATGTACGCAAGCACGTCCTTGATCTCCTTGCGCTCGAAAAACTTGAAACCGCCGAATACTTTGTACGGTATGCGATTTTGTCGGCATTGCTGCTCGAACGCGCGCGAAAGAGCGTTGACGCGCATAAGCACGGCAAAATCTTTGAATTTGACGCGCGGATCGAGATAACGCAGATTTTTTATCTGCTCGATGACGTAATACGCCTCGTCCAGCTCGTTGTACGCCGTGTACAACTGCACTTTCAGCCCGTCGGAGTTGTCCGTCCACAACACCTTGGGAAAACGATTGACGTTTTTGACGATGAGTTCGTTGGCGACTTCGAGAATACGCTTGGTGGAACGGTAATTTTGCTCCAACATATACACGCAGCAATCGGGAAAATCGTTTTGAAATTTTTTCATATTGTGCGAATCCGCGCCGCGCCAACCGTATATTGACTGGTCGTCATCGCCCACGACAAAGATATTGCGGTATTTTTCCGCAAGCAGCTTGA
The DNA here is from genome assembly GCA_947589685.1 of uncultured Clostridia bacterium. Lineage (GTDB taxonomy): Bacteria > Bacillota > Clostridia > Christensenellales > CAG-314 > Fimimonas. Next base: position 16,092 of record CANQCN010000004.1, on the reverse strand, counting down.
ATATTTCGTACTGCACCTTGTTTGTATCCTGAAATTCGTCTATCAAAATGTAGCGATAACGCTCGCGATATTTGTCCAACACTTCGGGAAAGTTGGCGAAAAGCTTGCGCGCATAGTACAGCAAGTCGTCAAAATCCATAGCGTTGTTTTTCGCCATTTTTGCCGAATAGTCGTTTATTATCCTGACAAGCTCGGCGTCGTCGTTGCAAGCGGTCAGCGCGGAAAGCCTGTCCAGCTTGTCCCGCAGATACTCGTCCTGCTCGGCGCGCTGCGCCAGATCGCCGTCCAAAAGCTCCGGCGCGTTGTTTTTCAGATCGGATATGCTGTCGGAAAAACCGTCCACTATTTGCGCGACGCCGTCCTCGAACGACGTTTTGACGATCTGCTTCAAAACGCTTTTCTTTTCGCTTTCGTCGTATATGCTGAAATTGCTGCCGAATCGAAGCTGCTTGTACTCGTTGCGCAGCACCGTGGCGCAAAAAGAGTGTATGGTAGATATGTGCATAAACTGCGCGTCGCAATCGAACTCGTACAGTCTGCGCTTCATTTCGTTTGCCGCCTTGTTGGTAAAGGTGATGGCAAGTATCTCCGAGGGGTGTACGCCGCACTCCTGCACGAGAAAAAGTATTCGGTTGGTAAGAACGCGCGTTTTGCCGCTGCCCGCACCCGCAAGCACCAACGTGGGACCGAGGGGGGCGGTGACGGCTTTCATCTGCGCGTCGTTGAGTTTTTGTAAGTTCACTTTATTCTCCGATCGTTTTTTTGAGCGCGCGTGTTTCTCTTAGTCAAAGGACTGTCGCTCATTGCGTCCTTGCCCTTGCCGTAGTTTTTTACGTACTTGCGTTGCGCAGCGAAACCGAAACGTCCCAGATGTCTGCCAGTGGCATAGTATTCGCCGTGTTGATAGCTGACAAGATCGGCGCGGGAGTAGTCTATCGCGCCGTTGCCGTCCAACAAAGACTCGTCCACGTCCACCGCAAGCACGTCCGCCAAAAACATATCGTGCGAACCGAGATCGAATGCGTCGAAAACCTTACATTCGATATTTATCGGACTTTCTTCTATCAGCGGCGCCTTTACCGCGGAGGCGTTGCCCTTGGTAAAGCGCATTTCGGCAAATTTGTCAACGTCCCGCCCGCTTCGTATGCCGCACCAATCGCAAGCGGCAAGAAGCTTTTCCGTCGTGAAATTGATGACGAACTCGCCGCTCTGTTTGAGCAAGTCGTAGCTGTATCTGTCGTGGCGTACGGAAATATAAACGCGCGGAGGCGCCGAACACACTATTCCCGTCCAGGCGACAGTGATTATGTTGGGTTTTTCCGTGCCCAACGACACCATCACGACGGGCAACGGCGCAAGCAAATTGGCGCCTTTGAGTACGATTTTCGTCATATAACACCTACTTTGAAATGTAAATGCAACAACCGATAGCCGTTTATCGGTCGGAGGGAGACTTTGCGTAATTTGCGTCGAAATGCGCGAGCAAACGCTCTTTTACTTCAAAAAGCGCTTTTCCTAGGGTGATTTGCGATACTATGTCTGCAATAGTAGTTGATGAAACCGTAGGAAACAGATATAGTAGCCTTACTTTTTCCTCAAAAAATACGCTTTCTTCTACGGCAACGCCTTGCAAAGCCTTGCGCAACGGTTTGAGGCAGGAGTAATCCGCCGTCACTTCCGCGCGGGTACAGTCCGTCATTGCAACGCGGACGCACTTGCCGAGACATTCGGCACAACTGCCGCCGTATGCGCGAGTCAAGCCTCCCGCGCCCAATTTTATCCCGCCGAAATAGCGCGTCACCACCACGCACACGCGATCTAAGCCGCTTTGCTTGATACACTCGTAAATGGGCATTCCCGCCGTGCCCTGCGGCTCGCCGTCGTCGCTGAACTTTGCTTTGTCGCCCACGATATAGGCATAACAATTGTGAGTGGCGTCGTAGTACTTTTTGCGCTTGGACTCCACAAACTCCGCCGCTTGCCCGACGTCTTCGACATGTATCGCCGCGGCGATAAAACGCGATCTTTCAATGACCTTTTCGATCGAGACCTCGGCGTTGTCTATCGTGACGTATTCTTTCATTGCTTGATGATTACGCGCAGGTGGACCTTTTTGCCCTTGTGCAGCACAAATTCGCCTTTGCGAAGCGCTTCTTGCGGCAAGACCCAGCTCGTGGCGGTTATTTTTTCGTCGTTGACGGCGACTCCGCCGCCCTCGACAAGCCTGCGCGCCTCGCCGTTGGACTTGCACTGACCGCATTTGACCAAAATGTCGATGATATTGCCCGGATCGACGATCTCTGCAACGGGCATATTGTCAACGTCGGCGCTGAACGACGCGCGGACCTGTTTGAGTACCTCATCGGCGACGTCTTTGCCGTGTACTATCGCAGTAACTTCGTATGCCAGACGTTCCTTTGCGGCGTTCATCCGTTCGTCGCAATGAGCGGTAAGCTCCTTTATTTCGTCCAGATCCACAAATGTCAGCAGTTTGAGACAGGTCTCCACCCTGTCGTCCTCGACGTTGCGCCAATATTGGAAAAAGTCGTACGGAGAAGTTTTTTCAGCGTCCAACCACACGGCGCCCTTTGCCGTTTTGCCCATTTTTTTGCCGTCGGACGTAGTCAAGAGTTGGTAAGTGAGCGCGTAAACCTTTTTGCCCTCCTTGCGGCGTATCAGATCGGCGCCCGCAAGCATGTTGCTCCACTGGTCGTCGCCGCCCGTTTGCAACACGCAGTTGTACTTGCGATTCAACACAAGAAAATCGTATCCTTGCATAAGCATATAGTTGAACTCCAAAAAGCTCAATCCTCGCTCCAAACGCTGCTTGAAACACTCAGCTGTCAACATTTGATTTACGGAAAAACACGTGCCTATATCGCGCAGAAAATCGATGTAATTCAGATCCCAAAGCCAATCGGCGTTGTTGACGAAAATAGCCTTGTCCACGTCGATGAAACGGGACATTTGCTTTTTGAAGCACTCAACGTTGTGCATTATCGTCTCTTTGCTCATCATCGAGCGCATATCCGTACGCCCCGACGGATCGCCCACCATTGCCGTGCCGCCGCCGATAAGAATGATCGGAGTGTGTCCCGCGCGCTGCAAATGCGCCATTGCCATCAGCGTGACGAAATGCCCCGCGGTCAAGCTGTCCGCCGTGGGATCGTAACCGTTGTAGAAAGCGATCTTTTCTCTGCCCATCAGCTCATACAGCTCATCCCCAAATACCGTTTGCTTGATGTATCCGCGCTCTTTGAGTACGTCCAATACGTTTTTCATATATTTTCTCCTGTTTTGATTATTGCTCGCGAGAGACGAACCGACCGTTGCCTAAGTCGGAACGCTCTGTGAGGAATTGTTACATTCATTTGCCATTTGCCGACGCTTGCGTTGCCGCGCCGTACATTCGCAAGTTTTATCGGAGACCGATGATCACACTTCTATTCGGTCAAAATATTTGCTTGCCTTGCCGTTCATTATTTTGTACGTTACGGCGGCAAAGCCCACGCCGAGGGCGAGATCCATTATCCACATACACAGCGAAAAGTACCAGCCCTCGCCATCGGTCAAGCCGTAAAGGACGACAAAGGGAACGGAAACTATCACCAACGAAAGCACGCACAAAAAGGCGATAAACATCGCTATCCAACTGTTTTTGGCGTTGCGAAGCCCTTGATTGAAGTTGTCCCAGCCTATTTTGGGCTGTCGAAGATCCAACATCGTGCATATACACATCGAGCCGAACCCTATCAGCGCCATGGTGGCAAGCATAGCCAGACCGTAGTACCACTTGATACCGAACAACGCCACGATGAGTACGCAGGAAACAAAATCGCCCGTCAGCATTACCGCAGTTGACAAAAGCACCTTTGCTAAAAGTATCTTGCCGAAGGGTACGGGCAGACTTTTGAGAATGTACAAGGATCTGTTTTCGCGTGAAACGGGATAAAGCCCCAAAACATTGGTGCTGCAACCGAGAAAGGTCATATACGCCATTATCACCAACGGAGCGATCACTTGATAGAGCGGCGTGATACCGATAAATTCCAAAAAGGAACTGTCGCCCTCGGAGGACAATCCCATAAAGAAATACAGTATCACCACTATCACGGGCATCATGATCAATCCCGCAAAGGATTGAAAACCGACTTGCGGATCTCGGAGAGTGCGCTTGACGTCGGTGCGTATAAATTCGCGCACGACGCCTCTGTTCTTTACGGAATAGGTCTTTTTACCCCTGCGCTCGGACGAACCGCTTCCCTCCACGGACATAGCAAGCATTTTGCGATAAAAAGGCAGCGAGACGGCGAACATCACGGCGAGCAACGCGAAATTTTCTATCAGCGTAAGCGCCATTCCGACAAACCATTCGCCCGCATTTGTTGCAAGCATGCACATCATCAACATATAGTCGGAGTGGAAATACGGCATTACGCTTTGCAATCTTTCCACAAAGCCGTCCATAAGATCCTTGATAACCACCTCCGGGTTGTCGAGGAAATTGCCGTTTTCCGAGCCGGTGAGAAAACCGAAGCTGTACATTACGTACATATACAACGCCATTATCAACACGTATATCACAATGCGCAAAATGGTTTTTATCGCGCTGTTTTTACCGAAAAGCGTTACCAAAGCCGACAAAGGCATCGCGATGATGGAGCCGAACAGCATCGGCAGCAGCAATATCAAAAACAACGCCGCAGGCAACGTCAGGTAATAGCCGACGCCCGCTCCCGCGCCCAAGCCGAACGGCACGAGCGCCACAGCGATTGCAAGCGCCGAAGTGAGCAATTCGTTGAGATATGCGACGGTAAGCTTGGCGAAAAATATCACGGGACTGCGCACGGGTAAAAACAGCAGCCGTTCGGCGTCCTTTACCACAAACACGTTGGACATAATGGAGTGTACGCCGAACATCAGCACAAACCCTTGGCATGCAAGCATCAAAAACGTGCCGACATACAGGTCGCCTTGGGAAAACTTGCCCATATAGTACATCGCAACGGCAACGGAAATGAGCAGCGGCGCAAAGCACACAGCCATCAGCAAATACAGCATAACGGAGCCGAAACGCCTCTTTTTGCCGGGAAGAGAAGTGACGCGCGTTTTGTACTGCTGTACGAAAAGCATTTTGACAAGAGACAAATATTTTCTCATTTGCGTTCTCCGTCGGATGTAATGGTAAGAAACATATCTTCCAGCGACAGCTTGCCGTCGGCGCGTATATTTTCCAGCGTGTCCACGGCGACAAGCTTGCCGTGATTTATGATGCCGATACGGTCGCAGACCTTTTCCACCACGTCGATCACGTGCGAGCTGAAAAATACCGTGTTGCCCCTGTCCGCCCAGGCGCGCATAAGCTGTTTCAGTTGGTACGCCGACTGCGGGTCGAGTCCCGTCAGCGGCTCGTCCAATATCCAAACCTTCGGGTCGTGAATGACCGCCGCAATGATCGAAAGCTTTTGCTTCATTCCGTGCGAATAGGATCCGATCATATTGGGCAACGCTTCCGTAAGATCGAAAAGGGCGGCATATTCGGCTATTTTTTGTTTGAGCAGCTCCGTCGGCATACCGTACATCGTGCCGATAAAATTGAGATACTCTATTCCTTTGAGCGTGTCATATATCTCGTGATTGTCGGGGACGAACCCCTCTATCGACTTTGCCGCTATGGGATTGTCTGCAAGATTGACGCCGTCGATCTCTATTGTGCCGCTGTCCGGCGTAAGAACGCCCGTAAGCATCTTGATCGTTGTGGATTTTCCCGCGCCGTTCGGTCCCAAAAAACCGAAGATCTCTCCCGCGTTTATATCCAAAGTAAGATCGTCTACCGCTTTGACGGTCGATTTGGCATAGGTTTTGGAAACGTTGTAAAGCTTGATCATACACGAGCCCCTTGATAGAATTTTGCCGTTGTGCGCAAAGGCGACTACTTTCCGTCGTTGTCGAACCACTTGTTGGGTACGCTTTGACGCTCGTAATCCTTTTTGCTTTTGGGTTGACGACAGCCCGTATCCTCGCCGTTGCCGACGGGAACGTAAAACACTTCGTCCTTGACCTCGTCGGGCAAATACTGCTGCTTCACCCATCCGCCGTAATTGTGCGGGTATTTGTAGGCGGGAGCGTCCGGCTCCTCGGTGCCGCGCGGATGATTTTCATCCATAAGGTAACGGGGCACTCGCGCCGAGGGATGACTTTTGGCGCAGTCCTCGGCGGCATACAACGCGTTTACCACGCTGTTGGATTTGGGACAATTGCAGATGTACAAAATCGCCTCGGTAAGGGGTATTCGCCCTTCGGGCAAACCTATATTCTGAAAAGCCGTAAGCGCGCTCGTCGCCACCACCAACGCTTTGGGGTCGGCAAGTCCCACGTCCTCCGCCGCGTGTATCACTATGCGTCGGGCAAGAAGCAACGGATCGGTGCCCGCTTCAAGCAACCGCTCGAACCAAAACATGGCGGCGTTTGCGTCGCTGCCCCGCATGCTTTTGATAAAGGCGGACAGCATATCGTAGTACATTCCCGTATCGACGCTGAGGGCCTTTTTTTGCATAGACTGCGAGGCGACGAGCCTCGTTATGTGAACGGAACCGTCCGAATTGACGTCCGTCGTCATAACGGCAAGCTCCAATGCGTTGTAGGCGTTGCGCAGATCGCCCGAAGCCGTTTCGCAGATGTATTCCATCGCGTCATCGTCCAATGCGATCTTTCGACGGGACAGCACCTTGTCCCGTTTGAGCGCGTCGAGCAAGCCTTTCTTTATGTCCTCCTTGGTGAGGGGCAAAAACTCGAATACGCGGCAACGGGAAACTATCGCCCGCGTCATACTGACATACGGGTTTTCCGTAGTGGAGCCGATAAAGGTAATGAAACCCTTTTCGATGGCGGGCAACATACAGTCGCTTTGCGCCTTGCTCCAACGGTGACATTCGTCGAGCAACAGATAGGTTTTTTGTCCGTAAGCGTTGAAACGGCGCGTCGCTTCGTCTATGATCTTTTTTGCGTCGCTCACTCCGCTGCTGACGGCGTTCAATTTTTCAAAATGACTGCCCGTCGTGTTGGCGATGACGTTGGCAAGGCTTGTTTTGCCCGTGCCCGGAGCGCCCCAAAAAATACAACTGCCCAGCTTGTCGGCCTTTATCGCGCGGCAGAGCAGAGACCCGTCGTAAATGATGTGCGTTTGCCCGATAAACTCGTTGAGTACGCGGGGACGCATTCGTTCCGCAAGAGGAACGTTGGTTATTTTTTCTTCCTCGAAAATGGAGTTTTGTTCATACTGAGCCATGTTATTATTGTATCAAACTTTGACCGAATAGGCAAGACAAAACCGACCATTAAATAATAAAATAAAATATTGCGCGCGTAATTTTGTTTACATATAAGCTCTAATTAACAAATAAACTCGTCAAAAAACATTTTTTCGCTTGCGATATGAGAAAAAACGCGCGGGTAAACTTTACGCCTTGTCGCTTTTTTTGCGAGGCGCAAACACCGTGCCCAACCAAAGCTTCAACAGACGTTTGCCGCCGCCGGACATCAGCGCCTTGCCTTCGTCGTCCAAATTTTTGTACGATCTGTACATGCCGCGCATAGAGGGGAGAAGATTTTTCGGTATGTCCGTGATCTTGTCGCAGCCGCAACCCTCCAACACCTCGAATATGGCTTGGACGAGCTTGCGGCGGGAGGGGAGATCCATACCGTTTATCCAATCGGTAAGCGTGGCGTCGAACACGCGCGAAGAGTAGGAGGTTTTGACAAGCTTTTTGAAGCTGCCGTCGGGCAAAACCTTCCAGGCAAAGGGATCGTGCTGCAACAACAGCAAGCTGTTGCAATCCACCACTTCGTAGTCGGAGGTCGTGTTGAGTATCACCCCGACCATTGAGTCGCGCGGGATCGTTTTGCGAATACGGGACTTTATCGCCAGATACTCGTCCGATCCGTAAATGCTGTCCTTGAAGCCCGGTCCGTCGTGATCGTACACCGCGGCGATACGCGCTTTTACCGCTTCGTCGCAGTTGACGGCGGCGTCCACGGCAAGATTGCCGCCCTTGCTGTGTCCGCCCAAGATCAGCGCGCCGTTCACCTTGGCGGCGACTTCGGCAAGATACTCTTCGGCAAGAAAATGAGAGGGTATCCTGCTGAGAAAGGACATATAAAAATCCTCTTTCCACCCCAAAACGGTCGTGTCGGTGCCGCGGTAAGCCAGATAAACAGAGCCGTCGGGCAAAACAAACGTGACGGCTGCAAAGCGCAGGACTTTTTCGTCGCTGTTGCGTCGGCGAAAAAATCCCGCTTTGACCTCGCCGAAACGCGGACTTGCCGCAACGGCTTTTATCAATTTGACGTTGGACTTGGGGTAATAAGTGTCGCGAATAAGCTCGTCCGTTTCGGCGGCAAGTTGACTGAGAGAAATTTCGGGAGCATAAGCGTATTTGCGCGGATACGCAAGATACGCAAGCTGACTTAGCACAAGGCTGTCCGCTTCGTTGAAAGGACATTGAAAAAAATCTTTATTGTTTTTGCCGACGTAACCAACGATGTTCATATAATTATTGTAGCACCGAGTAGCAAAAAATGTCAACGACGACTATCGTCGAAAAAGACTACTTGTTTTGTTTTTTGCGGGCGCGGGCGAATATCTCGCCGAACCATAGGGTAAGCAGCTGTTTGCCGCCGTGCGATATCAATTCCTTGTCCGCCGCGGAAAGACCGTCGTAGGTTTTGCGCATAAGGCGAATTTTGTGCAAGGGTCTGTGAAAGAAATCGCCCACTTCCGTTGCGCCGCTACCCTCGACGATGGCAAAAACCGCATATACGAATTTGCGGCGGGTGCGCTCGTTCATATTTGCCAACCAGGACGTAACGGCGGTATCCGTGGCTTTCGACGCGCGTGTCGTTTCGGGAAGCTTTTTGAACTTGTCGAGATCGCCGACTATCCAGGTAAAGGGGTTGTGCTGAGAAATGGACACTCCGCTGCTATCCACCACGTCGTAAACCTGCGAGGCGGCGAGCAGCATCCCCACTATGGAATCGTGCGGGACGGTCTTGTGGACGCGATCGGCAATTTGAAGGTAACGCGGGTCGCCGAATATGCTCTCCTTGAAGCCCGGACCGTCATGATCGAAAACGGACGCGATTCGCGACTGCACCTCCGACGGGGCAAATGTCGAGGAAAATACCGACAAATTGCCGCCCTTGCTCAATCCGCCCACGGTAAGAACGCCCGATACCTTTGACGCGACCTCGACAAGATATTTGAGCGCAATGCGCTGGGTGGGTATAACGCTCATCAACGCCATTTTGAGGTTTTCCCTCCAACCGATAAGCGAGACGCCCGTGCCGCGATAGGCTATGTGATAAACGCCCTCCGCAAGCCGAAAGGTCACCGCGGCAAAACGCTCGTCCTTTTGATTGCTGTTGCGCACGCGAAAGTACCCCACCTTGACGGGCGCATAACGGGGACTGTCGTGTATGGCTTTGAGCAAACGAATATTGTTTTTGCGCAAAATGGAAAGAGTGCCGGCTACCAACGAATCGATATTTTCGCTCAATTCCCCCAAGGTTTTGGAGGGCGCGCGACTTTCCGCACGGGAAAAATTGAAATACGCCACTTCGGCAAAAACAAGACTGTCCACCTCGTTGAGAGGGCGCTCGGAGAAAGAGGCTTTGTTCCTTTTTACATATTGAATGATGTTCATACGGCGTCCTTAAATACGGATAGATAGATTATAATTTACTTTGCGCCGCGTGTCAACAGCGCAAACACATCGCGGGAAAAACCTATCCGAGAGCGAGGATGTCGGTAAGCTCAACGGCAAATGTCGGGGTGCAAAAAACAAGCATGGTATTGCTTTTGCCATATGCACCGTGACAATTGCAACATTGGGCGTACGCACAAATATAGCGTCGAAAAAAACTCACCGAGGCTTTGAGCGACGGTGAGCTTGCGCAAGAAAATCATCTTTTGGAAAGAATGTTTTCGATATATTCGTCGATGGACTTTTGCACTATTTCTTTGGCGTCGTCCACGTCATGCACCTCCGATACCGACGTTGGTTTGTTTTCCAACTCCTTGTATACGCGGAAAAAGTGCTGCATTTCGTCGAAAATGTGCTGGGGCAGATCCTTGATGGATTTGTAACAGTTGTAGTTGGGATCGGTAAAGGGGATCGCGATGATCTTTTCGTCGCGCGAGCCGTTGTCGTTCATTATGATAACGCCGATGGGATAACAACGTACGAGACTGTGCGCCAAAAGAGGTTCGGAACAAAGCACAAGCACATCCATCGGGTCGCCGTCCTCCGCCAAAGTGCGCGGAATAAAACCGTAGTTTGCAGGATAGTGAGTGGACGTGTAGAGAATGCGATCCAAAACGAGCAAACCCGTTTCCTTGTCCAGCTCGTATTTCATCTTGCTGCCCTTGGTGATCTCGATGACCGCGTAAAAGTCGTCGCTGTGTATTCTGTTGCGGGCAATATCATGCCATATATTCATATATCTTCCTCCTTGTGTTACTGTTGGTGATAGTATTGCTTTGCAAATTGTATGAAGTTTTCCGAATCGGAATAGAGACTGCTGCTGCGCGACCAAATGAGAACTATGTTCTGTATGATAGCGTGATCGAGCGGAATGCACACAAGATCGCTGTCCATTTCCGCGACTTGTCTGTACAGAAAGGCTCCCGCGTAGCCGTAGCTCAAAAATTGCTTTATTGTGTACAGCTGCGAAGAATAAAGCAATATCTTAGGGTCTACGCCCACTTCCGAAAAGGCGCGCTTGATGAAAATATTCTGGTAGCTGTCCGCTTTGAACATTATTATATGTTCGTCGGCAAGCTCCTTGAAGGATATTTTTGTGCGATCGGCAAGGGGGTGAGTTTTGCTGACGCAAAATACCAACTCGGTGGAAACCAACGGTAAAACGTTGTAGCTGTCGGCGACAAAGTTGTCGAGGATAGTTATGCCCAGATCGACGGAGTTGGCGTCCACCAATTTACGCGCTTGCAACGAGCCCGTCTCCAACATTTCCAACTCCACCTCCGGATACAGCTTGGTGTAGGAGTTGAACATCTGCGGAAACAAAAATGTGCTTATCATCGCGGGCACGGCAATCTTGACGTGATTGTGATTGTTGCCCATATCCCTCATCTGCGTGGTAAGCGTATCGACGGATTGAAGAATGTAGTTGACCTTATCCAGAAAAAACTGCCCTTCCACGGTGAGCTGCAATCTGTTGTGACGACGATGAAACAGCTTGACGCCGAATTCGTCTTCCAGCTCTTTGAGACAGAACGAGATCGTAGGCTGACTTACAAACAACTCTTCCGCCGCTTTGGTAATGCTGCCGTAACGGCAGACCGTTTGAAAATATCTCATTTGTAGAAGCTTCATCTTGCACCTATAAATTAGAAAAATTTTGTTCAAATCTAAGTTGAACAAAGTTTTGACTATGATATTATAGCAGAGACGGGTAAATAAAGCAAGTTATTACTTACTTTTTGCCGAAAATAAGCTTTCTGCCGCAAAATTCGAGGTTTTGAGGGATGTTGAAATAGTACTATGTCAAAAATAGTATCGTACAAAACGACGTTTTTCGACATAATCATATAGAAATCAAAACCAAATCAAGCGGTGAGACAGAATAAATAAAACAGAAAGAGGTTTTGTAAAGCCCGTTTGAACGCATTGCGACGCAAAAAAAAACACGCGCTGCACCGTCAATCGTCTTGCCAAAGCTCGGCGAGAATGGAATTTACGACATAGAATTTGTCCGACGGGACTTTGACGCGGTCGCCATCGACTGCAAGAAAACCGCGAGCGATCAAACCGTCGGCGGCGGTAAAGAAATCGTCGAAACGAATGCCGAACCGCTTGTGAAATTCGGAAAGACTCACACCGCTTTCGAGGCGCAATCCGAGCATTGCAAATTCGTTGGCTTCCTCCGAGCGAGAAATTTTTTCGCGCGTTCCGTCGCGCATATGCTCGACGGGCGTGGACAGATAGTCCTGTATGCTCCACGGATCGGTAAAGCGTACGTCGTCCACGAAACCGCTTGCCGCTGCGCCGAAAGCGAAATATCGCCCTTCCCGCCAATAATGCAAATTGTGCTTGCATTGCCGTCCCTCTTTGGCAAAGTTGGATATTTCGTATCGACAAAAATCATGCTCTGTCAAAATTTCCGCCGCCTCGTCGTACATATCGGCTTGTTCGTCATCGTCAAAGGGCGACTTTCCGTTCAGCGCGGAATAAAGCGGCGTTCCTTGATGAAGCTCCAAGGCATACACGCTTACGTGCGCCAGCGGCAGCTCTGCCGCCGTCCGAACCGAATGAACGAAGTCGGAATGTCTTTCGGGGAGACCGATGATAAGGTCGGCATTGATATTGTCAAAACCCAAATCAAACGCGCGCTTTAATGCGGAAATAAAATCGGCGTATGTGTGCAGTCGACCTATTTTTTTGAGAGTCGGGTCGTTTACGCTTTGCAAACCGAAGCTAAGCCTATTTACGCCGTTGCTTTTGAAACAGTTCAAAACGTCCGCGGATGCGCTTTCGGGATTGCACTCCGCCGTCGCCTCTTCGACGCTCGACAGATCGAAAAATCGGCGAAGTCGAGCAAATAATTCGTCGATAAATTTCGTGTCCGCAACGCTCGGAGTGCCGCCGCCGATATAGACGGTACGAATGGGCTTGGTTTTGTCGGAGTAATACTCAATTTCTCGAAAAAGTTTATCAAAATAACGCCACTGCAAACTCAAATCGGTAGATGAGGAAAAAGCGCAGTAACCGCACCGCGCCTTGCAAAAAGGAATGTGAACGTAAATCGAATATTCGTCGCGCATTTTCTGTATTCCTCGTTATGGTTTGTTGCCGTTGCCCAAAATGCGTCTCTGCGAATAGGGGCGGGCGGACGGGGAGTAGAACGAAGGGGTCTACCGAGAGCGAGTATGTCCCCATGCGAAATAATCTGCAACGAGTGCGCCACACCAAGTCTCAACTATGTCGCTAAACGGTGTGGCACACGCAGTAAAGCAATTTTATATAAAGTCCGTCCTTATTTCACCGGGAGCGAGAGGGTGTTCGGTGCAAAACAATCTGCAACGAGCGCACGCAGTGCGCGAAGCGAAGCCGTTTTGCATCGAATACCCGACACGACTCCCTTTTTGAGCGCGACCGGACGAGCGACTAAGTTTCAAATAATGCCACGTCCTTATTCTACCGAGAGCGAGTGCGTCGCGACTCAAAATAATCTGCAACGAGCGCACGCAGTGCGCGAAGCGAAGCCGTTTTGAGCGCGACCGCACGAGTGACTATTCGTCGATCTTCAAAATAGACATAAACGCTTCGCTGGGCACGCTGACCGATCCGACCTGGCGCATACGCTTTTTGCCCTCTTTTTGTTTTTCCAAAAGCTTCTTTTTGCGGGTTATATCTCCGCCGTAACACTTGGCAAGCACGTCTTTTCTGAGCGCCTTGACCGTTTCGCGCGCAATTATTTTGTTGCCTATCGCCGCTTGTATCGGTATTTCGAACATCTGACGGGGAATGGCTTCTTTGAGTTTTTCCGCCATTTGCCGTCCGCGGGCATAGGCGCGCTCTTCGTTTACGATTATCGACAGCGCGTCGCACACCTCGCCGTTGAGCAGCATATCCATTCTGACAAGCTTGCCAGGCGTAAAGCCCTTCAATTCGTAATCCATGCTGGCGTAACCGCGCGTACGAGACTTCAACGTGTCGAAAAAGTTGTAGATTATCTCGTTTAGGGGCAGATCGTACGTAAGCTTTACGCGCCGCGTATCGAGATAGGTCATATCTATAAACGTGCCGCGCTTGTCCTGACACAGCCCCATCACGTCGCCGACGTATTCCGGAGGGGAGAATATCTCCGCCTTGACGATGGGCTCTTCCATATGCTCGATGAGCGTGGGCGACGGCAGCTTGGTGGGGTTGTCGATGTACAGCTCCTGCCCCTGCGTGGTAAATACCTTGTACACCACGCTCGGCGCAGTCGTCACAAGATCGAGATCGAACTCGCGCTCCAAACGCTCTTGAATTATCTCCATATGCAACAGTCCCAAAAAGCCGCAACGGAAACCGAAGCCCAACGCAACGGACGTATCCGGCTCGTAGGTGAGGGACGCGTCGTTGAGTTTGAGCTTTTCCAATGCGTCTTTGAGGTCGTTGTACTTGCTGCCGTCCGCGGGGAAAATTCCGCAAAACACCATAGGCTTTACTTCCTTGTAGCCGTGAAGCGCCTTGTCGCAGGGGCGTTTGGCGTCGGTGATCGTGTCGCCCACTCTCGTATCCGAAACGGTTTTGATACTTGCGCAAATGTAACCCACGTCGCCCGCTTCGAGACTGTCGACGGGCTGCATTGCGGGCGCAAAAATGCCCACTTCGGTGACGTCGAACGTCTTGTCCGCAGTCTGAAACATTTTTATCTGCGTACCGACGCGCACAGAACCGTCCACGATGCGGGTGAAAATGATCACGCCCTTGTAGTTGTCGTATTGACAATCGAATATCAACGCTTTGAGCGGAGCGTTCTCGTCGCCGCGCGGCGGCGGAACGATATCCACCACGGCGTCCAATACGTCCTTGATGTTTATGCCTTCCTTGGCGGACACCAACGGCGCGTTGCTTGCGTCCAACCCTATCGCGTCCTCGATCTCCTTTTTTGCGCCCTCTATATCTGCGGAAGGCAGATCGATCTTGTTTATGACGGGAATGATTTCGAGGTCGTTTTCCAACGCGAGATAACAGTTGGCAAGCGTTTGCGCCTCTACGCCCTGCGACGCGTCCACCACCAACAAAGCGCCTTCGCATGCCGCAAGCGAACGGGAGACCTCATAGTTGAAATCCACGTGTCCCGGTGTGTCGATCAAATTGAGAGTGTATTCTACGCCGTCCTTGGCATAGCGCATCCTGACGGGAGTAAGCTTGATGGTTATCCCGCGCTCGCGCTCGATGTCCATAGAATCCAACATCTGCGCTTCCAGATCGCGCTTGGCTACTTGCCCCGTGTACTCCATAAGGCGGTCGGCAAGCGTACTCTTGCCGTGGTCGATGTGAGCGATTATACAAAAATTTCGTGTGTTTTGCTGTGACATAACTCAATTATACAGTAAAATTGCGTATTTGTCTACGAGTTGCCGAATTTTTGCGCAGGTCTTGGGGCAACAATATATTTGTTTGCATAGCGTTTTTTGTTGCAAAATTACGCGATACATACTATAATTTTTTCAGTATAAAAAAGAGGTGATCTGCCGTGATAGTTTCTCAATACAAATGGCTTACCGACGTTTACGTCGCTCACCGCGGGTTGTTCGACCCCGCCGTCGGCATACCGGAAAACTCTCTGCCCGCTTTTGAACGAGCCGCAAAGATGGGATTTGCCATCGAAACGGACGTGCAAATGACCAAAGACGGCGTTTTGATGGTTTTTCACGACGACACGCTCAAACGAATGACGGGCGCGGAAGGCAAGCTTTGCGACAAAACCTACGACGAATTGCGCGCGCTGCGCCTTGCCGATACGGATTGCGTGATACCTACATTTGAAGAGTTTCTTGCCGCGGCGAACGGAATGAATCTTGTAGTGGAAATAAAGGCGCATAAAAATATCGGAGAAACGGAACAAAAAACCTACGATCTGCTAAAAAATTACAAGGGGCACTACTGCATAGAATCGTTCGATCCGTTTGTGGTAAGATGGTTCAAGGTAAATGCGCCCGAAGTCGTGCGCGGGCAGCTTTCCTGCGGCTTTACGGGAGCGTTCGGACCGCTGAAACGTTGGCTGCTTGCCGAACTTAAACTGTGCAAATGGAACGGCTCGCAATTTATCGCCTACGACGCGGCGACGATCGCCACAAACAAAGCCGTGGCTCGTTGGGCGAAAAAAGTGCCTATCCTTTGCTGGACCATACGCAGTCAAGAGGAGTTCGATCGCCTGCACCACAGCTTTGACAATATGATTTTCGACTCGTACCTTCCGAAAACACGCTGACGCAAATAAATTTAAGGGGCTGTCGCGTTAAGCGGCGGCCCTTCTGCATATTTGCAAGTATTTATTCAAAACACTCAAGCCGTTTGA
>CANQCN010000003.1 GCA_947589685.1 uncultured Clostridia bacterium | reverse complement strand
TCGACACTTATTTGCAGTTCCCCGCAGCTTATCGCAGCTTGTCACGTCCTTCTTCGGCGCTTAGTGCCAAGGCATCCTCCATACGCTCTTCGTAGCTTGATCGTATAATTACGTCAATGTTAGATCCTTGAATAATTAACTCTTATTAACTCTGCGTCATTGCAGCAAAAATCGTTTTGATTTATTGCATATTAACACTCGATTAATATTTGATTACTCTAAACTTATATTGTTTTATGCAGTTGTCAATGTTCCTTTCTGCCGCAAAACAGCGGCGCTGTCCTAATCAACAGCCTACTAATCATACCACAGCCCTCAAAAGGTGTCAACTGTTTTTAACCAACTTTTTACAAGTTTTTTGCGCTTTTTGCGGAAAAATTTTCCCCGCAAATTTTGCGCGAAACAGCGCCGACATCTCGTCCGACCGAGGCGTTTTTCTTTCCGAACGACGTTTTTCGTGCCGACGGGCATATCGCCCGACAAGCTTTGTTAACAAAAAACGCTCTAACGAGCGGAAAGTACTCATATTATACTACCGAGCGTTGAAAAATGTCAAACGATTCGTCACACGAAAAAAGCAATTTCGAAAAAAATCTCGACGAGCTGAAAGCGGGCGAGACGGGCGTGGTCGTCGCGATAAGCGGCGTTGCGCAAATAAGGCTTGCCGAGCTGGGGCTGACCGCGGGAGTCGCCGCAAAAGTGCTGCGAACGGCGCCCTTGGGAGACCCGATGGAGATCCAATTGAGGGGCTATCGACTGTGCCTGCGCAAAGAAACGGCAAGGCAGATACGCGTACGAAAATTCGGCGACCCTCCGAAATGAATTTTTCGCCCCGAACCGCCGCGACGGAAAAGCTTGCGGCGCAGCCCGTTTCGGATTTTGCGCCGTGCGGGCAACACGCAAACGACGCACGACTTTGTGCGCACGACAAAATCGCGGTTTTCCGCACAGCCGCTATTTAATAATGTTATGAAAAAATTAAATATATATAATAATATAAAAACCGTCGAAAACAACGTTGCCGCGCCGCCCACAGTGGTCGCTCTTGCGGGCAATCCCAACAGCGGCAAAACGACGCTGTTCAACGCGCTTACGGGCAGCGATCAGCAAGTGGGCAATTGGCCCGGCGTAACCGTGGAACGCAAAACGGGAATATGCCGAAAAGCCCCGCAGCTTCACATCGTGGATACGCCGGGATGTTACTCGCTTCAACCGTTTACTCCCGAAGAGAAAATATCCGCGCAATATCTGCGCGAAGGCAAACCGGACGTAATACTCAATGTTGTGGATTCCACCAATTTGGAACGCAATCTTTTGCTTACCGCGCAGTTGAAAGAGCTGAACATTCCGTTGGTAGTTGCTCTCAATATGCAGGACGAAGCGAAAGCCAAGGGGATCGCCGTGGACGGCGCGGCGTTGGAAAAAATTTTTCGGTGCGCCTTTGTACCCGTATCCGCGGCAAAAAACGACGGTATGGACAAGCTGACGAAAGCTTGCCTGAAAGTGGCAAAAAGCAAACAGGAGCCACTTGCGGCACAAAGCGAAAGCGCCGCCGACAAGTACGCCTTGATAGAAAAAGCCGTAAAGCTCGCCGTCCGCTCACCGAAAACCGACGCGTCGACGCTTACGGACAAGATAGACAAGATCGTACTCAACAAATGGTTGGCGTTTCCCATATTCGCGTTGGTGATGACGGCGGTGTTTTTTCTGTCGGTGGGCGGCGTGGGCGGAGGGCTGACGGATCTGATAGAAAACAAGCTTACTCCGCTGCTTCAACTTGCCGCAGAGAGCGCGCTGTCGCACACGAAAATACCTTGGCTTACCTCTCTTGTGTGCGACGGAATGATAGGCGGCGTGATGAGCGTTGTGAGCTTTGTGCCGCAGATAACTATTTTGTTCGGCTGTATCGCGCTGCTCGAAGGCTGCGGCTATATGTCGCGGATCGCTTTCATCACAGACAAGATGCTGCACAGCTTGGGACTCGGCGGGCGCAGCTTTGTGTGCATGATATTGGGCTGCGGTTGCAGCGTGCCCGCGATACTGTCGACGCGCACGATAAAAAACGCGCGCGAACGCGACGTTACGATAACGCTGACGCCCTTTGTGCCATGCTCGGCTAAATTGGCTGTGATAGCGTTTTTTACAACGTATGCGTTTGACGGAAACGCGCTGTTTGCCGTCAGCTTTTACTTTGCAAGCATCGCCGCGATAATCGTGGGCGGACTGCTGTTGAAGCTGTTCGTGCGCGAAAAGGGCGGGGACGTGTTTTTGATGGAGCTGCCGCCCTACCGTATGCCGCGCGCCCGAAACGTGCTGCGCCAAATGTGGCAAAGGTGCAAAGCTTTTTTGGTCAAAGCGGGGACGATCATTCTCGCCGCGTCCGTCGTGCTGTGGACGCTTACGAATTTCGACGTGCGTTTTGCCCCCGCAAACGTCGAAAACAGCATGCTGGCGCGATTGGGAAAGTTGATCTCTCCGCTGTTTGCCCCGCTCGGCTTCAACGACAGAGGCTGCGGCTGGCAGCTGGCTGTGGCGACACTTTCGGGAATTGCGGCAAAAGAGACGGTAGTGACGACGCTGCAAATTTTGCTGCCGAGCGGGATCGCCGACGCGGTTTCGCCCCTCGGAGCGTACAGCTTTGTGCTTTACAATTTGCTTACCGTGCCGTGCGTCGCCGCTTGTTCAGCAAGCTTCGCCGAGCAAGGCAGCAGAAAAAAGGGCGTGTTGTCCGCCGCGTTTCAAATAGCCGTAGCATATGCGCTGTCGCTGCTCGTTTATCGGTTGGGAAGTCTGTTTTTGCCGCGATAAAAACGCTTAAATACCGAATGTCGGGAGCATACAAAAGAGTTTGACGTCGTTTTTTACGACACACCCCGACATTTGACGCAGAGTCTAAAAACCCCATGCCGCAAAAATGCGACATGGGGTCGAAAAAAATAAAAATCAATCCATAAATTCGTTTGCGAGTATGTTTCTGTCAACGAGAGAAATGCGTTGCGCCTTGGCAAAGTCCACGGCGCTGCGGTCGAAATACATATTGGTGAGCGCCATGCAGCCGTTGACAGAGTAATAATTTTTGCCCTCGTACACGCGCGCAACGTCCTCTTTGGTGAGAATACGGTCGGCGATCATACAGCCCACCGCCGTAACGGCGCCGAGCTTTTCCACAATGAGATCCACGTCGTGATTGTCGATCACGGGCGTAAGCTTGACTTGATAGCCCTTGTGACTGAACAGACGCGCAACGTATATGACGAACTGCGTTCTGTCCATTTTGGCGATCTCGGCAAATTTGTCCTCCAATGACTGATATGCGCCCACGGTCACGAGAGAGGGTCTGTCTTGCGCGGGGATATACGTGGCGTTGGAGGGGGAGATCTGTTCGGGGATAGGTTCGGCGTCGAAACGCCTGCGACGATCCGACCTTCCTGAGACCGTGATGCAAATGATCATCGCAAGGATACCCGCGCATATAAGCCCTATACCCGAATACAAACACACGTTTCCCCACATTGCGCCCTCTGTCGTTTGCAAAAAGGGCACCGCCGCGTAAACGATGTCCAGCGCGATACCCGCGACAAACATCAGCAGCGAAAAAAAGGCGGAAACGTATTTTTTCTTGTTTTTTTCTTTTTTGCTCATATTTTACCTTTTGTCAAAAATAGCGTATATCATTTTATCACAAAAACGCCGCTATGTAAACGTAAAATCACTTACCGAAACGCTCCGCGAACACTTTCACGAACCGTTTGACCTGACGGCGGGTTTTCAGCACCACTTTTTCGCCGCGGGTCGCGTTGAGCTTGTCGAAAAGGCTTTGTTTGCGCGCCCGTTTTCTGCCATCCCAAAATACCCAACGGCGAAAAGACCTGTCGAACTTTTCGGGGCAGCCGAGATCGGGACGCGCCTCGTTGCGATACTTGCGGGATCTTTTGTAGGCGGAAAAGAAGCATGACCATCTGTTAAGCATAAGCAGCACGGTAATGTCCGTCATTTCGAACCGTTCGGGCGCGATCTTGCCCCAATTGCCGTCCATTATCCAACTGTCGCGGCTGTTAATGAAATCGCGCACGATTTGCGTTTGCTCCTCCTCGGTCCTTTCCTGCCAATCGCCGTAAAAGTGCGTGCTGTCAAGGTGCAAAACGGGGATATCCGCTATTTCGCCCAAGCGCGCCGCAAGCGTGGATTTGCCGCTGCCCGAATAACCGATTATCTGTATTTTCATAAACTTCTCCCTATCACCCCGCTTCCGCCGTCAACAGTTGTTTGACGCTTCGTTTGCGCAGCCGCAGCGACGCTATGCCGAAAAATATCAACACCGCGGCAAACACCACCGCCGCCGACAGTGCCGACAATGTCGCCAGCGTAGCGGTAGATACGCTCATCGACATGCCCGTGCCCAACTCGACAAGATCCACGATGACGGCATACCCCACCAACGAGCCCGCTATCGCGAAGGGCGTCGACAACAAAAACACAAGCAGCAATTGCGTCAGCAAAAGCTTTGTAAGGTTGCCTTGTTCCAATCCGCCGCTGAGCAAAATGCCGCCCAAACGGGAGAATATCGCCACAAATTTGTCCGTCATCAGCATTACGGTCAGCAGCAAGCCGCCCGCCAGCACCGCGCCCACGACGCAATAGACGTTGATGACCACAGTGCGGATATTTTCCAAAAAAATGCGTTGTTGGTAACTGCCTATGCCGCAGTAGGTAAGCCCTCCCTCGGAGGAAACTCGGTTGAGTTCGTCAACGGACAGAGTAGTCCATTCGTCGAAAGCGTAGACGTGAAAGGTATCCACGCCCACGTTTACCGCGGGAATACTGTTTGTCTCCGCCGCAACGACGGACGGGGTTATCTGCCACGCCTCGCGATGTCCGGAAAGAAGATAGTATTCCTTGTAAATTATCCCCACCACTTTGAGGGTAAAATTAAGATCTCTGTCCCCCAACAGAATAGCAACGGACGTGTCGAGAACGTCGCCGGGCGCAAGATGGTACTGCTCGATCAATCTTTCCGAAATAAGCACCTCGTTGGTGCCGTTTTGGGGAAATCTGCCCGAATACAAGCTGTCCGAGCCGAAACGACTGCGCATCTCGCCGAGATCTATTTCGGAAAAAGGATCGCCCTTGTAGAGCCAAAGCAATTCCGGAGTTTGGTCGCGGTCGAAATAGTAGGAAATTGCGCCGATTTTAAGCGTGATGTAGTTGGTCGTTACGGTGGGAATATCCGCGTTTATCTCCTCTTTGAGCCGATTGCCGAGATTGTAACGCTGCACCGAGTAATGACGAAAATTCACAAGCCCCGACGCATTGAGCAGCTCCGTTTGATCGGAGGGACCGTACATATAGTTGGAAGAGGTGTTTTGCGCAAAAATATCGTCGCAATGATTGTCCACGGACATTGTAAAGGCGGTAAAAAGACACGCCAACAAGGATAAACACACAAACACCGCGCATAGCTTTACGTTGATCCAAACGTGCGCTTTGAAGGCGGAAGCGGCAAGACGAAAGATCGGTTGACGAATGCGGCTACTCATGGCGCACCTCCTGCGCTATCGGCAATCGGGACATGCGCTTGTGCAGCCAAACGAACGTTATGCCGACAACAAGTACGCACCCGCCCAAAAGAGCAAAGGGCAACCACACCCGAAAACGATATGGATATGTCACGTTGAACAAACGGGTACACACCCGCAACAAAAATTTGCTCAGCACCACCGAAAACGCCGACGCCAACACGGTGGCGCACAAAATTACGCCCAGCGCGATTGCCGCGTAAATGAAAGTAGCAGTTGTTCCCGTTGCGCCCAACAGCGCAAATCGGCACATCTGCGCCTTGCGCGAGCGGTACAGCAAGGCAAACAACGCATACAGCAAAAACAGTATCAACGCGCCCAACAAGATGGCAAGATAGCCGTAATATGTCTGCACCAACGCAATGTCATCGTGCCACTGCGTCAAAATATCGCTGAGACGCAGGTTTTCGTCGGCGCGTTGCCAAACGTCGAAAATATCCCGCGTGCTTGTATAGGCAAGATACAGCGTATCGAACACCGCGTTTTCGGCGTTGTCCACAACGTAAAACCACGCGGAGGGCAACACGGGTTCATCTTCGGCGTAGGAATGTATTACGCCGCCCCTTTCGTAAACGCCCAATACCGACAGCCGTCTGTCGCCCAAAAATATCTCGTCGCGTGACTGAACGCCGAGCGCCGAAGCTATTTCGGAGCAAAGCCATATCCCCCTTTCGGCGTTTTGCGGCAAACCGAATTGCGCGCGGGAGGCGTATTGCCGCGGAATGAAATATCCGTGTCGTTCCACGCGATACTCCAACTTGTGATCGCCGTTTCCCAACTGCGTGACGAGATCCGTCAAAAATACGGCGTCGTCGCGCCGAAGCTCCGCGTCGAAGGTCGTGCCCGCCAACGTGCCGTAACACAAACAAGCGGAATACCGTTCGGCAAAGTCGGCGGATCGGTTTTCCGTTTGCAACGCAAAGCACTCTCCTCCGTAGAGATTGGCGTAGTACTGCTTGGAAGCGTCAATGCCCGCGATCATGCCGCGAGGGGTATCCAACATTACGGAAATCACGGCAAGAAACGCCGCGCCGAACGCCGTAAATATAACGAATATGACGACAAGCGTCCTTTTTAGGAAGGAAGCCTCCAACAGGCTGAGTTTAAGCAGTTTTTTCATCTTTTACTATTTTGCCGTCGGACATTGTTACGATCCGACTCGCCTTTGCCGCGTCCTCGGCGTCGTGAGTAACCATTATCACCGTTTTGCCTTGGGCGTGCAAATCGGCAAGTATCTTCATAACGTTGTCGCTGTTGGTCGTGTCGAGATTGCCGCAAGGCTCGTCTGCAAGGATGTACCTCGGATCGTTGACTATCGCCCGCGCTATCGCCACGCGCTGCTGCTCGCCGCCCGAAAGCGTACGGGCTTTTTCCGCGGATTTATGACCGAGCCCCACCATATTGAGGGCGGCGTTTATTTTGTCGCCGTTGTCGCCCGTTTTGCCTGCGAGTATCAAGGGCAGCTCGACGTTGTCGTACACCGTGTAGCTCGGTTCGAGATAGAAAGCTTGAAACACAAACCCGACGGTTTTGTTTCTGTAAGCGGCCACCGCTTTGGGTCGAAATTTCGAGATATCTTCGCCGTCCACCGTCACGACGCCGCTCGTGGGCTCGTCCAACGTGCCGATGATATTGAGCAGTGTGGATTTGCCGCTGCCCGATTTGCCCGTGATAGCAACAAATTCGCCGTCGCCGATTTCCATATCCACTCCGCTCAAAGCAAAAAAGTCCGTTTTGCCCGTTACGTATTTCTTTGTCAATCCCTTTACGGAAATCATCTTTATCTCCTTTGCGCCCTCAAAAGCCGCAATCGTCCGTATGAAAACATTGTAAATTCTGTCGGTAAACAAAACGTCAACGGCGCCGTGCAATTATTGTATTATATATAATTGTAGCATATATGTTTTCAAAAATCAACAAACGGCGACCGAGCGCAATCAAAAACGCGCTTTTTCGCAAAGCATTTGTGCGCGCGACGCACAAAACAACGAATTTACAAGCGATTTTTTGTACCCCATATCGCATTTTTGCAAAAAAAAGAACGCGCAAACGCGTTCATTGAAGTGAAATCATAAATTGTATTCGTACATACTGAACAAGGGAATATCCTTGTAACCGCGCGACAGATCGACGTCGCCGCAATAACGGAAACCGCAGCTTTCGTACAGCTTTTTTGCGGGAATGTTGCTCGGCACAACGTCGAGACGTATCGCCTTGTAGCCGTGCGACGAGGCGAATTGCTTGCAAAAATCCACTATCCGCCCGCCTACGCCCTTGTTTTGCATATCCGTCGCCACCGCCACTGCGTGACAAACCAAATACTCGCCTCTGTCGAGAGGTATGCTCCAATTTACGCGATCGTAAGCGCCTTGCGGATCATCGTTGATAACAAACGCCGCAACGAGTTTACCGTCGAGCGTACACACAAACTGACTGTTTTGCTCCGTCATTTGCCGCACGAAGGTCGTCGACGGATACACCTTGTACGTCCACTTGGGCCAATTGACGTGTTGGACGAGGTACTTGACTACTTCGTCGTAAAACGCGCCCACCGCCTCCGCCTCGCGCTGTCGGCAAAGTCTTATCGCGAGCTTTTCCATTGCCGTCACTTTGCCAATTGCTTTTCGAAATTGACGCCGTAAAAGTGCGCCTTGTCGGTACCGCGCATGCAGTCCGCCACAAATTGCCCCGCTTTAAGACAGCTTGCTGCAAGCGTTTCTCCCGCAAAATAGTGCGCGCTCATCACCGACGTAAAAATATCGCCCGTACCGTGGTATTTTGCGTCCAGCTTGGGCAGCATGACGTACGTGCAACTGCCGTGAGAATAAATAAGCTCGCCGATGTCGCCGTCAAACTCCACGCCCGTTATTATCACCGTCGCGGAGGTAAGTTGCGAGAGCTTGACCGCAAGCTCTTGCGCAAACTCCTTGCCGTGGTCCGCTTGATACGGCGTGTCGGTAAGAAAACACGCTTCGGTGACGTTTGGGTCGATGATGTCGGCGCGGGCAATTAGCTTTGCCATTTCGCGCACGTATTGCTCGTCAAAACCGCTGTACAACTTGCCGTCGTCGGCAAACACGGGATCGATGACTACGGGAGCGCCCTCGTTACCGAAACGGTCGAAAAGCTCCTCCGCGAGCTTCATCAAACGCCGCTTGCCAAGGTATCCCAGCACAAAGCCGTCGAAGCTTATGCCGCTGTTTGCCCACTCGCGATAAATGTTGGGTATTTCGTCCGTCAGATCGAGATAGCTCCAACTTTTGAACTGCGTATGATTGGACAGCACCGCCGTCGGCAGCACGCATGTCTCTATGCCGTAACGGGACAATATGGGCAACGCAACCGTAAGAGAACATTGCCCCACGCAAGACAGATCCTGCATTGTACAAATTCGTTTGGTCATATCTTTCCTCCGCTACAATGATACCATTTTTTACGCCGATTAGCAAACGAATATCGCAAAACACAAAAATTTCAATTTCAACTTCTCGTCGACCCGACGTAAGCACGCCTTGCGGATCTTATATCGGCAGAATTTTAAGCTCACTTGAAATTACACCATTCTCAAACACAAAGGAGGAAAATATGAAAATATTGGTTGTTTTAGACCTATTTGAAATTACACCATTCTCAAACGTCATATTTGACGAATTTCTATTCCGTACGGTTTTAGACCTATTTGAAATTACACCATTCTCAAACTATGATCGTTATCAATCTGCTGTTGACAAGGTTTTAGACCTATTTGAAATTACACCATTCTCAAACCTCAAATTTGAAAATTTTTACGATTACCGGTCGCATTAATTCAAATAGGCAATACCCTTCTGTTGCTTATTATTGTATTTATCGCGTAATATATCTTACAGCTTATAGTCAGGTCTATTTATAGGCGATATTTAGAAAAATCTGCTTTGTCGGCAACTCTTTTGCTAATTCTATGATTTGGTGTACTTTCTCTTGACAACTCGTATATACCACGAAAAACAAAATAACGGTCTTTACCCTTACCGCATTTCATGAAAATCGCCCTATACGTCGGAGGTAGCCCTTCGTGGTTAGGAAGTTTTTCATCACGTGCATCCACAAAATCTTCACGAAAAATCCCTGCAGACTCTTCAAAAGTATTGGTCCAGCCATTGATGACTTCTCCTTCCGAAAGCATTACAAGCTGGTAATCAGGATCTTTAGTTAAATATATCCAACATTTCATCCATGCTTTATAGTTTGTACCCAATAATAAATTGAGCAATGCCGCATTTGTTTGTACATGAAACTCTTCTCCTCGTTGAACAGTTCCTTTGATGTTTGGTTCTGAGGGATTTTTGATTGGACTTTTACTTTGTGTTTCCAATACGGGTCCATTAGGTTTATCCTCTGCGGGTACGTCGGACATAATATTGATTTCCAATTTGTTTTGTAGCGTTTGCACGGCACTATTAAATTTTTTTATGTTATTCTGAACAGTGTTTTGGTCAAAAACAAAATGCACTTGGTTATTTCCAGCAAACCGTATGTCATCTATTTCTTGCCATTTAGGAGAAGTTCGCGGAATATGTCGGGTAAAATTCGGATCCCGTATGGCCTTACCCAGTTTGAATTTTTCATTTTCGAATGTTTTTCTATAAAACTTCAAATAAAAAAGTTTAACCAGCCCTTCAATGGTTGTACGCATTGCCACCGCACAAGTCTGAGTAACACCCTTCGTGGTAGCGATTGCAATAGCTTCTTGATAGCTTTCTTTTACAGCAGCCAAAATTTTGTCCCACCTTTCATTCATATCCATGGCGATTACCTCAAATAATAGAATATAATCAAAGCATAACACAACGTTCGACAAAAGTCAATAAAGAGGTGTTTTGTGTGATTGTTTTTCTATCGATACAGGACTCGTCTCCGTGTCAGCTGAGTAATCACATTTGGCGTAAAGCCAATCTGCACAGTGTGCAGTTGGTAGTCAAATGCACAAGGGCGGGCTTTTGCGCAAGCGACTTTCCAAATGCCGCCCGCAGTGGTAGAAAGCAACAATTATTTTTTCGCGATGATACGCTAAATGCGACAAGCACGAAGCGCTACATTATTTCAACTTCCTGCACGAGACACCGCGCGGCGGGCGAAGCAAATAGGAGCATAAGAAAAGGAACGCAAACCTGTGCGTTCCTTTCTTGTGCGACCTCAAAGCGAGCCCGCGCGCTTGGTGGGGAGTACAGGGCTCGAACCTGTGACCCCCTGCTTGTAAGGCAGATGCTCTCCCAACTGAGCTAACTCCCCATTGGTGACTCCTACGAGAATCGAACTCGTGTTACCGCCGTGAAAGGGCGATGTCTTAGACCGCTTGACCAAGGAGCCATATTTGTGGTAGCGGCGGTCGGATTCGAACCAACGACCTGCCGGGTATGAACCGGCCGCTATAACCAACTAAGCTACGCCGCCATACTGCTTCCGCTACTGTCAAAAGCCTATTTATTGTAACAAAGAAAACGAATATTGTCAACAACTTTTGCGCTGTTTTGCAAAAGTGACGCAAACGAAGCAAGTCACTTTTGCAATACGGCAAAACCGTCGCTGTGCAGCGTGCTTTCCGCGCAGTTGAAGCCGTAGACGAGTCGTTTGTCAAGCGCCATGTCCTTGCCGCTGCGATTTAACGCCAAGACAAGCGTTTTGCCGTCCAAACTGCGCTCGATGAACGCCAAGCCGTCCCGTTCGTAAATACGCGTCGAGCCGCGTTTCAGCACGTCCTGCTTGCGCATTTGCAGCAGATCGCACACCACTTTGTGTTCCGGGCTTGCGTACTCCGCGCTGTCCCAACGCATGCACTTGCGGTTGTAGGGGTCCATTTTGCCGTCCATAAAAATTTCGTCGCCGTAATATATCATCGGATTGCCCGGATAGAACATCAAGGCGGCGACTGTCATCAAAAACAGCGGTTTGCTGCGTCCCGTTTGCTCAAAAAAGCGCGGCGTGTCGTGAGAGTCCACCAAATTGAGCATCATCATATTTGTGCCGTCCTTGTAGCGCATCAGGGCAGAGTTGAGATAGTTGCAAAACGCCTTGGCGTCATAGCGCTGTTCCGCAAAAAAGCGCTCGCAAGCGTATTTGAAGGCGTAATTCATCACGCTGTCCCACTGATCGTTGCCGAGGAAGGATTCGGAGTTTTGCCAATCCTCGCCGATGATGAATACGTCGGGATTTACCGCCCTGCAACGGCGCTTGAAAATACGCCAAAAGTCGTGAGAAACGTCGAACGCCACGTCCAGACGGTAGCCGTCGACATTGCACTCGCGCAAATAGAACTCTCCGACGCGGCACAGGTAATCCTGTACTTCGGGGTTGTTGGTATTCAGCTTGGGCATCGACCACACGTCGGCAAACGTTTTGTAGTTTAGTTTGTTTTTGTCGGGTTTGTCGCCGTTTACAAAGTACCACTTGTAGTACTTGCTTTTGCTGCCGTTCTTTACAACGTCCTGAAAGATCGGATTGTAGTAGCCCGAATGGTTGAATACAAGGTCCATCACGATCTTGATGTCCATATCGTGCGCCGAAGCTACCAACGCTTTGAGATCGTCAAGCGTGCCGAACATCTCGTCCACCGAAAAATAGTCGTTGACGTCGTATTTGTGGGCGGAAAGGGATCTGTGAATGGGGGTCATATACACGGCGCCGACGCCCAATTGTTTGAGATAGGGCAATTTTTCGCGGATACCGACGAGATCGCCGCCCGCAAAACGCATATTGTCGGGCTTGTCGGTATTCCAATCCATATTGATATACGCAGCCTTTTTGCCCGCGGCTTTTGCAAAACGCTCCGGAAATATCTGATAGAACACGCGTCCCTCGAATTGTCTGTTGGGAACGACGGCGTCCAACTCGTTGGGAAACACTACGGTAAAATTGTCTTCAAAGGCATGCTCCACGCGCATAACGGTATCGAAGCCGCTCTCGTTGTAGTACCACACGGTGCCGTCTCCGTCGGTTATTTCAAACAGATAAGAATATCCCGGCGCGCCGTTGTCCAGCTCGCCCACGTACCAATCGAAAAGCTCGTCGCTGAACTTGACCTCGATGGGCAGCCGCAATTGCTTTTGCCAAAACTTGTGCGACGTATTCCAGATGACGACGACGCTCTTGATGTTGTCGTCGCGCTTGGCGCGCAAACGCACTACCGCTTTTGTAGCGCTGACGGGGAAAGAAAATTTAGAGTCGCTTTGATGTAAAATTGCGCTTTTTTCCATAAGTATCTCCTTGATTCGAGCTTGATATTGACAGGCTGTGATTTACGTTGTATAATTGTGATAATTCTTTTGTGGGTGAGAAAATGCAATACAAATATATACCTCGCAAAGCCATTGTATTCAAAATAATTTACCTATGCTGTACCGTAGCGGTAGGCTTGTTTATGGTATACCAGCTTGTGGCAAATCTTGTCCAATGTTTTAGAGTCGGGGTAAAATTCGACGACATTTTGGTGTTGATAACGGTGCTTTTTTCGTTGCTTTTCGAAGGCTCCATTGCGGGATTTATCATACGCTCGTTCAAAGAACCGACATTACTTATGAAAAATCTCGTTTTCAAGTGGGACGGGACCCCGTACATTGTGGGCATTGTGTCGGTGAGCTTGTCCGCCGTAGCGGCGCTTGCCCTTACCGTGGTAATGTTTTTATCGGCATATTTCTTCAATTGGCTCGGACTTCCGTTTAACGTAGAACAGATGATATTCGGAATACTGCTGATGATTTTTGTAAATCTCGCTTTTACCGCGGCTTACTTTTTTACGTTCCGACACGAATCGGGATCGATCGCTATTATTTAATAATATTATAAAACAAAAAAGATATATATGCAAACAAAAAACATCTTTTGGAGTATATTCCGTAAAAATTTTTTTACGGAATATGTTTTTTTTGCGCTCTTCTATATATCTTCAAAATTGGACGGCGGGTATTATCATAACATTTTTCACATTCCAAACGGATTTTTCGCTTGAACAGGTAGGAGCATAGCATAAAACTCACTCACGGCTTTATTGTATTCGGTCGTTGTCTTTCGGACCGCTTTTTGCAAATACGGTCGTATACATAATATCAAGCGGTTCAGCCGATTGCCAAACCGCTTGTTTGAAAATTTCCATATGTTCAGTTTGCTTGCGAAAAGTTGTAGACGGGCACCGTCTCGCTTGTGATGACAAGATCCTCCTTGACGCTTTCCCAATTTTCGCTTTCGGAAATTATCAACCCCATATCGTTGATTTTTACCTTTTGGAGTACCTTGACATCTCCGATATCGTCTCTTACGAGATAAAGCTTCGCGTCGAAAACCAGCAGGTTGTCTTCGTCGATGTAGAAGAATTCGGTAGGATACTTGTAAATTATCATCAAGAAATAGTCCCCGTAGTACAAACCGCCCTCGTCGTAAGTTCCGTTGTCCAAGTAGACTACCGACCTTATCAGATCGGTCGCTTCCGTTTCGTCCATTTCTTTTGCGCTTGCAACGGGTTTGTCCTTGTCGGAGTAGGACGTTTCGGTATTATACACGTATACGCCCTCCGTCTTTCGCAAGTCGGTGCGGACGCTCACTATCTTGTCCTTAACGTTCTCGCCGGAATACACCACGTTCATTTCCATGGACATATTGTTTTTGTCCGCGACGTCTATGGCGACTTCCGTGACCGTTTTCCCCAAGATATGTCCTTGTTTATTCTGTTTTGTTTCGACCGTAGTGTAGCTTGCGCCATCCAGCTTGTCAAACGCCTTTTCCGCCGTCAAACCGGTATTCAAATACTGTTCGACGGCGGGATCGGGCGTATAAGTTTCTTCACAGCCTGCAAGCGTAAGCGCCGACAACAATACGATCAATACTATCGCAATTCGTTTCATCTATTTGTAGGCAATGATCGTTTGGAAAGGCTGAATAGCCGTCGAGGCCGTCAACTCCGTTTCACCGATAGTGTCGAGCAACAGTGTGTAGCCGTCAAGCTTGGCAGTGTAACCGTCAACATCGAAATTGGCGTGAATGATCTTGTAGGTACGGTCGGCGGTTTTGATCGTCGCAACGACAACGGCTCCGCCTTTTGCCTGTTCCACACTGTACATATCGCTGTTTACCTTGGCTGCTTCGAGACCGAGTTCTGCAAACGAAGTTTTGAATTGAACAAGCTTCTTGTAAGCGTCAAATACCTTTGCATACTTGATCTTACGAGAATAATCAAGCTCGTTTGCCTTGTATCCCGCCTCGTAGCTGTTGTGTATCGCGTCGCCCGTGGCGCCAAGCTCGCGCTTGCTGCGAAGAAACTCTTCCCCTGCGAGCATAAAGCCGATACCGTTGGAGGTGAGAACTACCGAGTTCGCCAAGACGCACATTTTTTCAATGTACGGTTTGCTGTCGCTGCCGAGTGCTGCGAAAACGCGGTCGTACAAGGTGTAGTTGTCGTGACAAGTCACATAGTTGACGACCTTTGTGATGTCGTCTATCTGCATAGAGCCCACGTCCACTGCGCCCCTCATACCGTAAAGGATCTTGTTGAAATCGCCGCTGTTGTATTCTCCCGCGGTGACCCAACCTGTTTTTTCGGCGGCGTTCATTCCGCCCTTGATGAGAGCGTCGCGCATTTGATCGTTGAACTGTCCCACTCCCACCAGGCTGTTGCCGTTGGCTTGGTTAGCCATTTTGTCGGAGGCAAGAGGAGACGTACCGCCCGTCCAAGGCTCGCCGTAAACAACGATAGAGGGATTGATCTCCTTCAATGCTGCGTACAGTTGATTCATCGTGTCGATGTCGTGAAGTCCCATCAGGTCGAAACGGAAACCGCCGAGCTTGTACTCGCTTGCCCAGAAGCTTACGGAATCGATCATAAACTTACGGAACATATAGTGGTCGCTAGCCGTTTCGTTTCCGCAACCGGAGCCGTCCGCCATACCGCCCTTTGCATTGTAACGGAAGTAGTAGCCCGGACAAAGCACGTCGAAGTTGGAACCGATAGCGGCGGAAACGTGGTTGTAAACTACGTCCATTATGATGTTGATGCCCGCTTTATTGTAGGCTTGCACCACTTGCTTGAATTCTCTTATGCGTGCGTAGCCGTCCGTGGCGTCGGAGGAATACGAGCCCTCCAACACGTTGTAGTTGAGCGGATTGTATCCCCAGTTGAACTGCGGGTCGGACTCATCGTTTGCCTGGTCGAAAATAGGCACAAGCTGAACGGCGTTGACGCCCAACTCCTTGATGTGATCGAAGCCGGTAGTAACTTCGGGGTATCCCGGAAGTCTTGTCCCCTCGTCGATCAAGCCGAGAAATTTTTTGGCGTGATCTGCCGGTCCGTTCCAGGTGGAGGAGGACGTTACGTCCGCCACATGCGTTTCCCACACTACTAACTCGTTGCGATCGTAGGCTATGGGATTAACTGCGTCCCAACCGACGGGATTTGTTTCCGCAAAGTTGACG
Source organism: uncultured Clostridia bacterium (assembly GCA_947589685.1). GTDB lineage: Bacteria > Bacillota > Clostridia > Christensenellales > CAG-314 > Fimimonas. The sequence continues at coordinate 46,581 of CANQCN010000003.1, read as the reverse complement.
ATCTGTCCGCGCTGACCGTTGAGACCCGCGCTCTTGGCATACGGGTCTACGATCTCCTTTCCGTTGTAGGAATCGTTTGTTACCGTGTAGGTGTAGTATTTTTCTTTCAGATCGCCCTCCACGGTCGCCGACCAAACACCTTTTTCGCCCTTTGTCATCGAAACGGTCTTATACGCGCTGCCGCCGTTGCCCGCTTCGTAAAGTTTGAGCTCTATTTTGGAGGAGAAGGGTGACCAAACCTTAAACTCGGTGGCGGTTGAAGTGTAGATCGCGCCCAATTCACCGTCATAGCAATAAGCGTCCTCGAACATCTTGGTACCGTAAAGGGGAATTATCGAAAGGTCGCACTCCTTTTCTTTGTTGCCTGCCACAAATTTTACCTTCGTCTTGTAATTTTTGGAAAGATCCAACTTGACGGTATCGGGAATGTTGTAGCGGATAGACGTCGTTTCGTCCGTATTCGTTTCGGCAATAACGGAATCGCCCTCGTAGATCGCCACATAGGTGACGGGAGTACTCGTATTTATCGTTATCTGTTTTTCGTTGACAAATCCTGCCGACATGCCGTATTGAATGTCTTCGACCGAGCTGTACAAACCTGAATCTCCTTGTGCCAAATATAGATGATAGTAATTGTTTTCGTCGATATCGCCCAACGTCCAAAATCTGTCTGCCGAGATATCCTTGCCCCAAGATTTATCACGAACAAGAAAACCTATTGCTTCGGAGGTTTGGTAATTGCCCGAACCGCCCTGCAATTTGCCCAAATCTTCCAGCGAATACATTGCGATAACGCCCCAATCGTCCTTGTAGTTGAACGCCCAACCGATATTTTCCGAACCTATTGAGCCGCTTTCCGTCCACAGCCACAAGCTCCAATTGCCGTAATCGGAAGCGCTCTTTCTTTGATAGTGGATCTGAACGGACGGAGAGGACGCCTTGCCTGCGGGAACGGTCGGCAAATCGACGCTGTCGGTGCCTTGACTCGGCGCGGGAGCAGCGTATTCGTCCCATTCGAATGCGGGGTCGTTTTTGGGTTTTTCACAGGCAGTCAAAGCAAGTGAAAGCACCATCACCACCGCCAGCAACAAAATTAAGTAATATTTTTTCATAAAAACCTCGTTTTTTTATTGTTTTTTTGCAAGGCATAACCACCGAAAGATCGGTGGTTATGCGTTTGATCGAATAATGTATGCAATTAGTACAGTCTGATATCGAACATATTCTCGTAGATGCGTGCCCTTGCTATGTCGATGCGAATGTTGAGTACGTCGCCTTTGTCATACGGTTTGTCCACCTTGACATAGACGGTATCGCCGTGCAACGTGCAACGCGCATACTGCTCGCTACCGTAATTGATGTTATCCTGCACCGTTACGGCAATTCCGTCGTCGGAAAGCGTGTAGGCGTCGTGGGGAACTTCGAAACGGTAGTGACTGATAAACAGCTGCGCGCCCAAGCCCTTGACGATCTTTTTGTTGATGTCGAGAGTTGTTTCTATCGTGCAACCGTTGATGTAGGCGGCAAATACCTTGGAGCGGAACAATACGTCGTCCACTGCGGAATTGTGTTCTGCCTGCAAGTTGGCAAGTTGATCCTTCTTGGCAATCTTGGCTTCTTTCAGTTCGATTACCGCCGTGTCCTTTGCCGAGCCCTCGGAAGTTTGGACCTTTGCCTTGGCTTGTTCGACCGCTTCGGTAAGCTCTTTTTCGCATTTAACTTTCAAAGCGGCATATTTTTCGTTGACTTCGTTTATTTCGTTTGCGGCAGCTTCCGCTCTTTGACGCTCGATGGGTGCAAGTATATCGCTCACGGCAGGAAGCTTTGCTTGTACTTCTGCGATGATCTCGCCGTATCTTGCTTCTACCGCGGCTATCTTGGAGGCATATTCATCGCGAATATTCTTTTCCTGCGCCATACGCTCCGCCTTTTCTTCGTCGGGAAGCGCGTCGTAAGCCGCTTTCTTTTCATTGTAGTCGCGGACATTGGCTTCGTACTCGGCTTTGGTAACTTCGAGGGCTTGTTTGGCTTCGATCTGCACTTTCTTTTTGCCCTCCTTGCCCAAGTTTTCCGTACCCAGGCGATAGCTCAGATTGCCGTTGATCTCCTTGCGTTTTTCGGCATATTCCTGCTTGATCGCCTGCAACGCGGAGGGTTGAAGCACCACTTCTGCGATCTTGCCTTCCATTTCCTTTGAAAGAGCGCCCGTTTCCTTCTTTTTAAGTTCGTTGTAATGCGCTATCAAACGGTTTGCGGAACGTACCGCATTGGCTCTGTCGAAATAGGATCCGAGGAACACGTCGTGTTCGGGCAACGGCGTTATCACCGCTTCGTTGTCGGCGCTGACGGATATCTTCTTGAAGTCGATGCCCAGCGCCACTCTGTCGCCGAACTTGTGTTCGCTGCCGTTGAGCATAAAGAACGTACGGCTGTCTATGCGCAAATGGGTGATACGCGTGCCGTTGATGATTTCCTCTTCGGCTACGTTTGCGATGAGATCGCTGCCGCCTTCGTGAAGCGCGTTTGTGGGAATGATCAAGGACGCGTTGTCAAATTTGCGACCGCCCACTTGTTCGGCAACGGCTTCGGGCAAATGCACCTTTGTGCCGAGAACCGTCATTTCCGCGCCGTCCAGCTGTACGTCAAACACGTTGTCCGTGGGAATACGCGGAGCGATCGTATGCTCTGTTTCCGCGTCGAAGAAGTGCGCCTTGCTCATATCGAACGCAACGTTTATTATGTCGCCGCGCTTGGATTCGTGCGTGCCGCCGTACTGCTTGACGATAAGACGCGTGCCGCTTTCCACGAGGTCGCTCACCTGCGTGTTCATATCGCCGTAAATAAGCGTTTCGTTACCCAACTCTTCGAAAATGGATATTTTGATGGGGATCACGTTGTTGCTTTTTGCAACGATCTCCGGGTCTACCGACATATGTTCGCAACGCAGACCGACGATAACCTTTTTGTCCCCGTTGAAATATTCGGGGCGAACTTTCAGCATCTGATGGAAGGGGACCTCCAATATCTTTTCCACGCCGTCGAACTTTACTTTGACAATGTCACCCTCGCGTTTAAGCGTGGCATTGAAAAAGTTCATTTGCGGCGTTCCGATAAAGCCCGCGACAAACTTGTTTTCGGGGTAATTGTAAAGGTTTTGCGGGGTATCGATCTGTTGAACGTAACCCATGCTCATAACGACGATACGGGTACCCATTGTCATAGCTTCCACTTGGTCGTGGGTAACGTAGATGAACGTCGTGTTGAGTTCGTTGTGCAGCTTGGCGATCTCCGCGCGCATTTCGGTACGCAGCTTGGCGTCAAGGTTGGACAACGGTTCGTCCAACAAGAAAACCTTGGGCGTACGAAGTATCGCTCTGCCGAGGGATACGCGCTGACGCTGTCCGCCGGAAAGAGCCTTGGGTTTGCGGTCGAGGTATTCTTCGAGGCGCAGTATCTTTGCCGCCCAAAGAACCTTTTTGTGAATTTCCGCTTGCGGTACGTGTCTGAGACGCAGACCGAAAGCAAGATTTTCGTAAACAGTCATATGAGGATACAGAGCGTAGTTTTGGAACACCATTGCTATATCTCTGTCTTTCGGTTCCATACGGTTTACAAAGTTGTCGCCGATGTACAATTCGCCGGCGGTTATCTCCTCCAAGCCCGCGATCATGCGGAGCGTAGTGGACTTGCCGCAGCCGGACGGACCGACGAAAACGATAAACTCTCTGTCCTCTATTTCCATATTGAAGTCGTTTACTGCCTTGACTCCGTTAGGATACACCTTGTATATGTGTCTTAAACTTAAATTGGACATTTATTATTTCCTCCGTTTATTTGTAACTGATTTTGTTAGGCAGCCCTTAACACTGCAAATGCCATTGGCGGCAAATTGAGAACGCCGTCTTTGATAGAGGCTATTTGATCCACGGACAGCGTGCCCGCGATCTCTACATTGCCGCTGATGTATTGGGATAGTTGAATCGAGCTTTCCTCGTTGTGAGACAGGTTGACGGCAATGTAAATGACGTCGTCGCCGCTACCCTTCGATACGATCCCGACAAATTCGCCGTTGTACACCACTTTGCCGTAATTGCGCGCTATCTGCGGGAAAGCGCGTCTCAACGCGTTTGCACGAGTGATGTAGTTGAGCAACGAATCGTCGTTTTTGAGATTTTTGTTAACGTCGCCCCAAGGATACTTTACCGAATCCTCCACAGTCATATCCGTACCGGATACGGGTCTGCATTGATAGCTGTCGCCCCAAGGCATCGGCTGACGTTTATGTTCGTCTATCACTTCTTTTTTGCCCGTAGTGGACGGAAATGCGTTCATTCCTATCTCGTCGCCGTAGTACCAAAACGTACTGCCTGCGGACATTGCCATTACGCCGTAGCCGAGCTTCATATTGTTGAGTCCTTGATTTTTAACTCCGCCCAACAATATTCCGTATGCGCGCGGGGTGTCGTGGTTTGCCACAAACAATGCGGGCATGTTGAAATCGCTCAGTTCTTTTTCGTTTCGGGCGTCGATGTTCGAGAAGTACTCAAAACCGCTGTTGTCCATATTGCGAGCGGACATCGATATAGTTCCCGTACCTTGGTATCCGTGATTGAACAGGAAAAAGCTGTCAATGCCGGATTCGTGATAACCGTATGCCTTTGTTCCCCAAGGTCCTTCGCCGACGATGTAACAATCGGGCTTTATGCTCTTGGCTGCGTCGTTTATCCATTTGAGACATTCTTTATTTTTGGCGTCGTTGCCCGAAAAGAACTCGGCGGTCGCGTCCAAACGGAAACCGTCCACCTTGTGATCTATGAGCCAAAAGCTCATAATATCCTTTATATCGCTTGCAAGGTATCCGTCCGGTTCGTCCAGGATGTACTGCCAATTCAGATCGGGCATCTGATCCCAAAACTGACATTCGTATCTCCAACTGCCGTAGTCGTGCCAAGTGGAAGATGTGGAATGTCCCGACTGAACGTTGTAGTAATTGTAGGTGCGGTAGTCGGTCATACCCGCCTCGTGAGCCGCCATACAATCCAAAAACCACTCGTGTTGAGCAGAGGTGTGATTCAGCACCAGGTCGAGAATGATGGTCATTCCGCGCTTGTGGCACTCTTCCACCAGCTTGTCGTAGTCCTCCATCGTTCCGAACTGACCGTCGACGCTCTTGTAGTCCACCACGTCATACTTGTGGTATGTAGTGGACTTGTGTATCGGCGTCAACCACAGCCCGTCGAAATTCATATCGGCGATGTAGTCCAGCTTGTCTATTATACCCCGAATGTCTCCGATCCCGTTGCCGTCGCTGTCGGCAAAGGAGTAGGGAAATATCTGATAGTAGGTACGATAGTTGTCCGTGGTTTGAGGAATGTCCTCGATGGGCTTTTCGCGAGCGCTGCAAGCAACGACAAACGCAAGGCACAGCGCCAGGATCATCATCACAGCCACAACAGAAAAAACTCTTTTCTTTGTCATAACATCAACCCTTTACAGAACCGCCCGTTACGCCTGCCACATAGTAACGTTGCATAAAGAAGAACATCACTATCGGCAATATGGAAACCACCACGCCGCCCGCACAGAATCGACAGAAGTTTTCGGTCATTTTTTGCTGCGTATCGATCATTTGATACAAGCCGATAGCGACCGTTTTGAAATTTGTTCCGCCTGCGCCGACGATGTAGCTTGCCATCATATAGTCGCCCCAGGGACCGACGAATGCGCCGAGTATGGTCTGAATGATAATAGGTTTGGACAGGGGCAAAATGATAGAGAAGAATATCCTTGCGCGGCTGGCGCCGTCTATCATAGCCGCTTCATCCAATGATTTGCTTATCGTGTCGAAGAAGCCCTTGGATACATAGTAGCCCATCATCGTGCCGGATACATACACAAGCATAAGTCCGACAATGGACATTTGAGATCCTATCATACCCAGCATTTTGAGGATGTAGTAGATACAGATCATTCCCAAAAATCCGGGGAACATGCCAAGTATCAGCATAAACTTCATCAACGCCTTGCGCCCCTTGAAGCGCATACGGCTTAACGCGTAAGCGGTGAGCAACGTGATAAGCGTGTTGATCACAGACACCACTATCGCAATGAGCAGCGTGTTGATGTACCAACTGAGGAAGTTGTACTCCTTGTCGGTAAACAGCCACACAAAGTTGTCAAAGGTAAATTGCTTGGGCCACAGCGTCGAAGCGGTAAACGTACCCGCGCGCAAAGACGTCAAAATCAGGTAGAAGAAGGGGAACACCCACACCACGCTGATAACAACGAGCAGCAGGTATATAAACGTATCGACGATGGCGTTTTTTGCGCTTCTGCGGTGACTGTTGAAAAATCTTCCCGGTCCCACATGCAACACGCTGCGCGCGCTTACCTTTGCGGAGCTGTGCTTTGAACGCGTTATCAACAAATACGCCACAGCGCATATTTGAGCAATGATTATCAAGCCGAGGATTACGCCAATCGCAATCGCGGCGCTCTTGCCGAGCGTCAACAAAAGTAATGTTTTCATTGGAAATCCTCCTCGTTTTTGACGGAGCCGATCCTCGAATAGACAACCAACGAGAAGAAGGCTACGACTATGAATATCAAAATACCTATTACGGACGCGATGTCGTACTGCGAATCGTTAACGGTCAGTTTGTACAACCAGGTTATCAGCAGGTCGACGTCGCCCGCGCTGCTTGCGAGTTTGGCGTTGGGGATACCCGAAGAACCGCCCGTAAGCAGGAAGATGATATTGAAGTTGTTGATGTTGCCGACGAACGTGGTGATAAGACTTGGTCCGAGAACAAACATCATATAGGGGAATGTGATCTTCGTAAACATTTTGACGGGGTTGGCTCCGTCGATCTTTGCCGCCTCATAGAGGTCGTCGGGGATATTCATAAGAATACCCGTGCAGGTAAGCACCGTGTGAGGAACGCCGACCCAAAGGTTTACGATAACTACCATAGCTTTGGTAAGGTTGGTGGAACCGTTCATCCACCGCACGGGTTCCAGTCCCATATAACCGAGTATCGTGTTCATAACGCCGTTGGACAAAAACATTTTGGAAACGAGCAGCAGTGAGATGAATTGCGGAACGGCGACAACGGTAACAAGGCATGTACGCCAGAACTTTTTGAGTTTGATGCTCTTTTTGTTGATAACCAACGCCAGGATCATACCCAAAATCAAGTTGGAAACCGTTGCCAACACCGCCCATTCCAACGTCCACAAAAGTATCGTCCAGAATGTGTAGCTCCATTTGGCGGCATTTTGACTTAAACCTTTTGCCTGTCCCGTAAGCACTGCCGTAAAGTTGTCGAATCCGACCCAACTGAACAGGTGTTCGGGAGGAAGGGTGTTGCGGTTGAAGTTGGTAAACGCCACCAAGATCATAAACATCAACGGAACAATGGTAAACAACGCAAGCGTCAAGCTGGGCAATGCAAGTATCGTCAAATGGAACTTGTGATTAAGAAGCTGTCCCACGTCGTCCTTCATTGTCGCGGCGCGCTGCGCAATGGAATAGCCGAGCTGATTGCTGTACGCGTCTTTCAGCGATTTGAGCATCACCACAGCGGTAAAGACTATTACCACTATCGTAAGCATCGAGTACAGCAAAATAGCAAATGAGTTGTCTCCGACGATCTTGAAACCGCTGGGCAATTCCTGCGTTTCAACGGTGCCCAACGTACCCAATTTTCCAAGGTACTCCGCACCGAAGAAAGTCATAAACAACACAAACAATATCTCATACAGCAGGTAAATGATACCTCTGCCAATTTGGCGATAGGCAAAACAGCCCGTCCCCCAAAACAGCAAGGACAAACGGGTCTTCCAATTGCCGTAGCGTATTGCGTCCCACACTCCGACAAACATATCGCCTATTTTTCTGCCCAAGGCGGCAAACTTTGCCGGCAAAGAGCGGAAAAATCTGCCTATGGCGCGAGGAATCCCTGCAAAAAACGAAAGAAATTTGTACCACGCCCTTGTTACGCGGGACATAGACAAATATTCCAGTGATGAAATTTGTCGCATAGATTCTCCTTATTTGCAAACTTTTGTTGCTTTTGATTTTATTACCACACTACCCCGAGCCAGTGCTCGGGGTAGGGGTTGTTACACTTGGCTTTTCAGTCAAATATTCGGTAACGACTATTGCGCAGCCGTGTAGATCTCCGATTGAAGCTCCGCAAGATATTGCTTGATGGAGTTGTCGCTCGCAAATCTTTCTTTCTCTGTATCGCCGTTAAGCTCCTTAAACAACGTGTTACCGAAGTTTTGAATGGGAGTCCAATAGTTTGCGGGAACGCTGTCCTGATCGCGGAAGCCCAATCCGTTTCCTATCGGCTTGCCTCTCAGCGCTTCGATACTGTAATTGCCGGGATATGTGCATTCCAAATTGTACTGATTGTTCAAAGCCTGGATAGCGGGAGCATTTTTGATCTCTTCGTTTTCAAGAGCCGCTTTCAAAGCGGGACCCGCGCCCGTGGTGCGGAAACGTGCCAAGCACATCTCTTCACTGCAAAGGTACTGAGCCACTTCGTGGAGCAGTTGAAGGTTTTCCGGGGAAATCTGAGCGAATTCGCACATCGGGTTGACGCCCATATGCTTGTATCCGCGGAAGTTCTTCATACGGAACAGCTCGCCGTCGTCTGTTTCCAGCATAGGAAGGATCGTTGCGCCGTAATCTTCGCCCCAGTTCGTTTGGAGGATCTTAGCCTTCCAGGTTCCGCAAACAGCCGCCGCCATGGGGCGCTTTGCGTGATTGGCGCTGTTGGGATCGGTGTAATCGTCGATGTAGTCGTTCAAAGGATCCTTGTCGCCGTCGCTGTACAGATAGTGCTTGTTGACGGTGCCGTCCACATTGGTAAATGAGTTTTTGAGACATTCGTAAGCGTCGCGACCTACGGTGTAGTTGGCAGACTTGCTGTCCCAGCCGAGCGTCTCGCTGGGAGCAGCCCAACCGTTTGCAAAATTGTCGGAATAGCTGAACCAGCAGGAAGAGCCCGTTTGCTGACCTTTGTCGTTGTAGGTGATGGAGTAGTCGCCGCCCACTGCAAAGAACACGCCGGAAACATACCAGCTGTCGCCCAATGCCCAGGTAACAAGTCCGTTTGCCCATTCTCCGCCCTTTTGGTCGAGAGCGGCATAGAGATCGCGGAACGTGTAGTCGGATTTGAGGCTGTCGGTAGTCTCATCCCACACTTTCGTGCCACGGAAAGCAGCCTTGTTGTAGTACATATAGTAGCCGTTGTCCGCTTGAAGAGGATACGCCACATACGTGGGATCGCCGTTTGCGTCTTCACCGAGGATAGTAGCCTGTACGGCAAAGGGATCGTTGTTTTCGATAGACCATTGAAGGTTTTCTCCGCGAAGGGGAGCAAGCGCGCCCAAGTTTTTGAGGTTTGCCATTTGGTCGTTTGCAAAGGTGTAAACGCCCGCGCCCGTCGTCGGGTCTCTGTTCATTGCCGAATATGCTCCCGAGTCGCCGCTTCCGGCATATTCGAAGTGATAACCGCCCAATTGCTCCTTGTGAGTTTTTTCAAACTCTCTGAGCGCTTCAAGGTAGATGTCTTTATGGTCGGAGGGGCCCCAAACCATTATCACCTTGCCGTTGTCGCATGCCGCCAATGCGCAGATAACGCCTGCCATCAAGGCAACTGCAAGCACAACGCACATAATTTTCAATATTTTTTTCATAAAATTCTCCGTTTTTTTTATTTCCCTTGCGGGATAAATTTCCGCCCGTGGCGGTACAATTTGTTTTTTCTCCAAAAAAGAGTTTGCACCGCTACAACGGATCGCTCCGCCGTAGCAGTGTAAACTTAGTTCCTCTTTTGATTATGCAGCGGGGAGAGTGATAGTTGCGTCGTCAAAGAGTTTATTGACGCCATCAGCCGTAAATCCGCTTTGTCCAAAGTTTTTAGCGCCTTGTTGTGCAAGAACCGTGCTACCGCCGTCTGAGTCACCGGAGCAACCAATGTCGATACGCGTGGAATCTTCCCAACTGAACTCGTTGGCAGAAACAACGACCTTGTATTGGCATTTACCGTCGGGACGCTTGTTATTGGCGCCGGAAAGCAAACCTGCCGTATCCTTTGCAAGCATTTCAATCGATACCGTGAAAACAGTGCGATCTTCATTTGCTTTCATTTCAACTGCCGTCCAAGAGTTGAAATCGCCAACAAGATATACATGCAAATTTTCAGCCACAGCCGCCGCAAATTTAATTTGGAATTGTACGGTATTCTTTGCCGCGGTAGCATTGATGTCGATCTTGCGATCGTATGTTCCGTCGCCTACACCACTGTTTTGGTGTTCGGAAACAACAGCCTCGCCGAGATCGATAGCAACGGGTTCATCCGCGTCGGCAGCAGTGGTTCCCGCAAGGTAAACGGTAGAGTTTTTGTTAAGACGGGTAAACAATACACTGATGTTGCCGCCGCCCGCGTTAAGCTCAATAAACGCTCTGACGGGTTTGCCGTCCTCGCTCTTGTAATCGGTTTTGTAAAGAGCGTTCCAAACGTCGATGTTGCCGTCGGCGTCTATGAATTCGGGTTCGATTTTCGTAACATCTTCGCAAACAACTACCTTGTACTCGTAGGAAGCGATAACTACTTGTGTAAGATCAAGGGTAGCCATCGTGCGGTCTTCACTGATAGTTGCCTTTCCTGCCGCTGCATTCCAACCGGGGGTGGTGAAAGCGCCCATAAAGTACACTTCCGCATTTTCGCCGAGAGGCTCGGAGAATCTGACTGCCAACGTGAAGTTAGCTCTTTCGGCAGGGGGCAACGTTTTGTTGAAGTGGTGAGTGCCGAGATCTACCGTCTTGGCGCTGCCGTCCCACTCGAAGGTGACATTGGTCATATCTGTGGGACACTCGTCGGAGCAATATCCATAGTTTTGCATACCCCACTTATCTTTGGGCAAGGGACTCTTGTCGTTGTAGCCAAAGCCGACTTTGTACTCGTTGTACTGACTTGCTGTGGTATCCAAAGCAACTTGGATGTAATAGGTGTTGGTTGTGCCGAGACGAGTCATAGCAGACACTCCCATAACATCACCAGGTTTACTAGCTCCGTCTATCCATCCATTTGCACCGCCACAATAGAAAATGGAAACATATTCGGCAGGCGTTTCGCCGAATTCCGCCGTGAGATACAGCGTTACCTTTCCATCGGCTGTCGGAATGTCCGTAGTGTCGCCGCCAACGGGCGGTTTTTTGTTGGGGTCTTCTTCATCGGGCTTGCAAGCCGCGATAGCGAAAAGACATCCGAAAACCATAGCAAGAACGACCAACAGGGTCAAAATTCTTTTTACATTTTTCATTGTTTGTTTTTCTCCTCTAAATTTGTTTTTTTATTTTTTCGGCTTACGCCGCAAAAACCTTATCGTAAAACACATATTTGTATTTATCTCGCATATACCGCTTCCGCCTATGCACATTGTTTTGCTTTGTAGACAACGTGCTTTTCGTTTTCGTAAAACGAAAAGGGTTGATGTTACTTGTTCCTCTCAGCTCGCTTGCTGCGTTTTTCCACTTTCCCGAACTTGTAACCAACGTGCTTTTCGTTTTGCAAAACGAAAAGCCGCCTGCAGGCGGTCCCTGCAATGTTGCAAAAAATCTTCGTATGTAATTGTACACCGCCGAGCCGCTTATGTTAAAAGGATAAAACTCCCCTTTCGGCACGCATACGTGTACATATGGAATTTTACACCCTACTCTTCACTCTTTCAATACAAAAAGATAAAAATGAAAACAAAGTATGCAAATTCGCGTTTCGTATATATAGTATATACAATACTTATTTCCAAACCATAACATTTAAGTAGCGGCGCATAACGAAAGGGCAAAAACGTCACTTTGCCGCCACCGCCGCAACGTATCCGTTGGGAGCGGACAGCGTAAGCGCGGAAGAACCTTGCCAATCGGAAGGGACAAAAACTTCGCCGCCGCTTTGCTTGAAAAGGCTCTCCTTGGCAGCCCACATTTCGGCAAGGTAGCGAACGCGGCTGTCGCCCGCGAGGGTATCGAAGCGCGCCCGCTCGTCGCTATCGAGTATGCGGCGGGCAAGCTCGTCGCGCCCGACGAAATCCTCCAAGCGCTGAACGTCCACGCCGACGGGAACGTCGCACAAAGCCACCGCGACGACGTTGCCGCTGTGACTTAGCGAAAAATACCATTCGGACGGATCGCACACCCACTTGCCGCTTGGCAGACGGCGAAATTGCCGCTCGTCGGCGCCCTTGCCCGACTTGGCGGCGAGAGCCACGTCCAACAGCCGCCACACGGCGTAGCGCTGACGGCGAAGAAGCGGATCCGTTGCCGCAAGTATGTAGTCGTTGCGCAAAGCGGGCTGCACCGCGCGCACGGTCAGTGCGGGATCGAATTGCGCCAGCCACACCTCGGCTCCGCCCGCCTCGACGTTGTTGACAGAAAGAAAAGTCATACCACTATTTTAGCAAAATGCGGTCAAATGTCAATCACTTGTCGAGATACTTGCGCGCGCGACCCTCCTTTACCGTGAGATAACTGCGCCCGATGCTGAACGCGCCGTCGGGGACGTCCTTGTCCACCGTGGTGCCGCACGCCACAAAACAGCCCTTGCCTATGCTGAGGGGCGCGACGAGATTGGCGTTGCAACCGATGAAGCAATCCTCGCCCACGGAGGTGCGGTGCTTGGTTTTTCCGTCGAAATTGACAAAGATAACTCCGCAGCCGATATTTGTGCGCGCGCCCACCTCCGCGTCGCCGATGTAGCTCAGGTGCGACGCCTTTACGCCATCGTGCAAAACGCTGCGCTTGATCTCCACAAAGTTGCCCACGCGACAGTTGTCGCCGACGATAGCTCCGTCGCGCAAATGGGCGTTGGGACCGACCGTGCAATGCTCTCCCACCATGCTGTCCGTAACGCGCGAGGCTTTCACCTCGGTGTAAGCGCCGATAACGGAATTTTCTATGTAACTGAAACTGCCCACCGTGCAGTTGTCGCCCAACACGGAGTTCCCCTTGACGACCGCATACGGCTCGATCGTCACCCCGCGCCCGACCTTGACGGCGGATCCCAAAACGTACTGTGACAAAATAACGCTCCTTTGTGCCCGAAACAGTATATAAATATGTTTTTCAGGACAGCTTTGCCACGATCACCGTCATATCGTCCGTCGGTTTGCCGTTGCACAGTTTGAGCGCTCTGTTGAGCAGCACCTCCGCCACGCTTTGCGGCACGTTGAGCGCCACTTCGGCAAACGCCTGCGCGATCGCGTTGGGGTCTTTGAAGCAATCGGCAACTCCGTCGGACATCAGCACCACCGTATCCCCGCCCAAAAGCGCCTTTTTCGTTACGGACGGAGTCATCTCCTCCAACACGCCGAGAGGCAGACTGCTGCCGCTGACGATCTCCACCTTGCCGGCGGAGCGCACCAAGCCGGAGCAAGCCCCCAACTTGATGAAATCCGCCAAGCCGTTGTACAGATCCAGCACCACCATATCCACCGCGCAAAATATCTCGTTTCCGCTGCCCACCAACAGCTTGTTGACGCAGGACAAAATGGTGTCGTTGTCGAAGCCTGCGCGGTAAAAGCTCTCCACCAGACTGATGGAGGTAGCGGACATCGCCTCCGCCTTGGCGCCGTTGCCCATACCGTCGCAAAGCGCGATGATACATTTGCCGTTGTCCGTCTGCGTAACGCTGTGAGTGTCGCCGCTGACGTCGTTGCCAAACTTGGGCGCGGAGCTGACTCCGAAAACGACGTTGTAGCGCGGTTTGACGGCAAGCAACACGTTTACCCAGGCGTCGCTTTCCGTTTGCTCGACTCGCTCCACAGCGACGGGCTGTTTGAGCGTTGTCGAGACCACCTTTTCGATAGTTTCTCTGTCCACGTCCTTTGCCGAAACGGTAAGCACCACCGTGACGATCTCCTTTTGTTGAGCTATCGCAGCCCCTTTGCACAAAACGTTGTGAAAAACCAGCTTTTCCACCAGCTCCTGTTCCCGATTGCGGTCGCACGTGGAGCGGTTTTTCGTTTCGTTTGCCAACTGCATCAGCAGATCGGAAACGCCGCCCATTTGCTCGCCCAAAAGCACCTTGCCGTTGTCCGCCGTTTCGGCGCGCTCCTTGTAGCTGCGATACACCTGCGCTTGCGCGTTTACCTCGCTGAGCAAGCCCGACACTCTGTCGCACCGCACGGAAAGGGACTGCGGCACGTCGAGAATGGTACATCTGCCGCGCTTGACGGCGCATACGCCCAACTGCAACAGGTTTTGTTCCGTTTGGGCGAGATTTTGCCGCCAACACCGCACCCGTCCCTCGCAATCGCGACAGACCGTTTCCGAACACTGCTTGACAATGGCGCGCTCCGCCTCTTCCGGCGACACCGTGCCCGCCGACATCGTGAAAAAGGCGTTTTTCATAGACAGAAAAATATCCGAAAGGCGCACAAGCCGTCTGGAAACGGTATCGCCCATTTTTTCCACCACCGTTTTGCTCAGATACCTGTCGGCATTGCCCGCGCAGTAATCGTGCAGATAGGTAAACACCCTGGTGGGGATCACGACAAATACGAGCGCCGAAGCGAACGTCGGAGCCACCGTCACCACATTGAAAGCGCCGTGCAGATCGAGGAAATAGCTCATCAACACATCCGCCATAAGCACAGCCAACGCGCCGAGATACCTGCTTACGCGGCACAGCGTTACCGCAACGAGCGCCGCCACGGCGCAATAGACGCAGCAACCGTAGTCTCCCGTGGCAAACACGTTGCCAATTCCGATGAGTATCGCGGCGCACAAGCTCGCCTTGTCGCCGAAGCATACCGCGGAAAACAGCAGCGCAAAGGGCGCTATGAAATATATCAGCTGAAACTGTCCGAACGTTATTTGAGAAACGCAGTACGCCGACACCACGACAAACAGCCCTATGCAAACCGTCTCGTCCAACGCGGGGCGGTAGTTGAGCCCGCGCACGAACACGGCGCGAAAGGTGTAGATAGACACGTACGCAAAGGCTATCCCGCAAGCCGCAAAAATAAATTTGTCGAAAAGGTCGAAATAATCGGTAAAACCGTACGCAAGATAAAAAATATTTGCGGCTACAAGGTACAAAAGCAACATCATTTTGCCTATTTTGCGTTTGGCAAAACGGTAGACTGTCGCCACCAACATCACGATAGCCGACTTTACCCCCGCATGCAGCAGACAATTCCACCCGTAAACGGCGCTGCCGCCCAAATAGATAACCAACGCGATGAGCGGATTGGCGGAATACACCGCCCCCACAAACAGCCCGAAGGTAAGATTGCCGCCCATCACGCCGCCCGAACATACCGCCAGCGCCGCATACAGCACGTACAGCAGGATAGTTTTTACAGTAAGTTTGTTTTTCAGCCCGTCCGTTTTTACTTTCATTGCCTTGTTCTCCGATAGTCGTCTGCGGCAATGGTACAACAGGCAGTACAGGGGTATTTGTAAAGTAATGACTTTTTTTGATTTTATTTGTTTTTATTACGTCGACAGCAAGCGGAAAAAAGCGCGTGATCTACATTATCCTGCACAGCAGACAGGCGACGACGGCGCCGAGAAGATTGCAAAACAGCGCGATGGGTATCGCCCAACCCGTATGTCGCACTTTTGTGCCTGCAAAGTAGACGGACGCAACGTAAAACACCGTTTCGCTGCTGCCCATAATGACGGAAGCGCATCTGCCGACATAGCTGTCCACGCCGTAATTGTTGTACACGTCGGTGAGTATCGCAAGACTGCCGCTGCCGCTGAACGGCCGCAACAGCACCAACTGCACCACCTCGTCGGGAATACCGAGCAATCGGAAGGGCGGCGCGAGCAATTTGGTCACGTACGCGTCAAGTCCGCTTGCGTGCAAGGCGTTTACCATTACGAAAATGGCGGCAAGGTAGGGAAAAACCGTCAGCGACAGATCGAAAGACTTGCGCGCGCCCAACACAAAGCTGTCGTAGACGTTTACGCGCTTGATCAAGCCCGCGACAAGCACGGCGATGAGCAGCGCGGGCACCACGTAGTTCATTTCGCCCTGCCGTACGCGCAAAAAACCAACGCCGCGCCCACGACGGACGTGACGGCGGTGGCTATCAGATTGGGCAGCAGAATATCCGACGGCGAGGCGGAACCGAGCTGCGCGCGCAATCCCATCACGGTGGAGGGAATAAGCTGTACGCTTGTCGCGTTGACGACAAAAAGCATCGCCCCGCTGCGGGACAGCTTGTCCGTATGCTCCGTTTCGCGTATCGCCGCTATCGCCGACGGCGTGGCGGCGTTGCCCACTCCCAGCAGGTTGGAGGCGAGATTGAGGGAAATGTAGCGTTGCGCAACTTCGCTTATGTTGCCGTAAAGAAATTTGTTGAGACGGCGAAAACAGCCCGAAAGCTTCTCCACCAATTTGCACCTGTTTGCCACCTCGAATATCCCCAGCCACAGACAGTACACGCCGCACAATCCCAAAGCGGCGTTTACCGCCTGAGAACAGCTGTTCATACACACGGTAAGCACGCTTTGCGCGTCGACAACGGTCAATGCGATCAACGCCGCCGCCGTCACCACCGTCCAAACGATATTCATTCCACTCTTCCGAACAGTTTCATAGCTATATTTTACTGTTGCCGCCGCAATTGTATGCAACATACGTCCGCGAAGTCTGCGCAATACAAGTACCCTGCCCGCCTTTGCCGCAACGGGCGTTCGGGATAGAATTTCGCCACTTTTGCGCCCTATTTGCGCAAGCCGACCGCATAACTGTTTACAAAAAAGGTCAAATGATATACAATATTAGCAATATTATTTGGGGCGGTTTCATTCGCCGCGCCCGAAAGAGAGGCAAAATTATGAGCAAACCCACCTACTACATCACAACGCCCATATATTACAGCAGCGGCAAGCTGCATATCGGACACTGCTACACGACGGTCATTTGCGACGCGATAGCGCGCTTCAAGCGAATGGACGGCTACGACGTGTTTTATCTGACGGGTACCGACGAACACGGTCAAAAGGTGCAGCAAAAAGCGGAAACGGCGGGAGTGACCCCCAAGCAATATGTGGACGATCTGCACCAACAGATAACCAAGCTGTGGAAAGCGTTGAACATAAGCTACGACAAATTTATCCGCACCACCGACGACTACCACGAAAAAACGGTGCAAAAAGTGTACGAAAAACTGCTTGCAAGCGGAGATCTGTACAAATCCACCTACGAGGGCTGGTACTGTACGCCTTGCGAAAGCTTTTGGACGGAAAGTCAGCTCGCAGACGGAAAATGTCCCGACTGCGGCAGAGAAGTCAAGCTGCAAAAAGAGGAAAGCTACTTTTTCCGCCTGAGCAAGTATCAAGACCGTTTGATAGAGTTTTACAAGGAAAATCCCGACTTTATCAGTCCGAGATCCCGAATGAACGAGATGATAAACAACTTTATCAAGCCGGGACTGAAAGATCTGTGCGTGTCGCGCACCACGTTCGATTGGGGCGTAAAACTGCCTTTCGACCCGAAACACGTGGCATACGTGTGGATAGACGCGCTGACAAACTACATCACGGCGCTCGGTTATTTGCAGGAAGATCACGCGCTTTTCGACAAATTTTGGCCCGCCGATCTGCATATGGTGGGCAAGGAGATAGTGCGCTTTCACACCATTATCTGGCCCGCGCTGCTTATGGCGCTCGATCTGCCCCTGCCGAAAAAGGTCTACGGACACGGCTGGGTGCTGTTCGGCAATGACAAAATGAGCAAATCCAAGGGCAACGTCGTGGATCCCCTGGTGCTTGCCGACCGTTACGGCGCGGACGCCATACGCTACTATCTGCTGCGTGAGATACCCTTCGGCAGCGACGGGACGTACACCGACGAATCTTTGCTTCTGCGCACCAACGCCGACCTCGTAAACGACCTCGGCAATCTCGTAAGCCGCACCACGGCAATGATAACGCAATACTTCGGCGGAACGGTGCCTCAACCGAACGAATATACCGATCTGGACAGAGAGTTGATAGCTATCTGCGAGGGCGCTCTGCCGCAAGTACGCAAAGATATGGACGCGCTGTCCGCGCCCGACGCGTTATGCGACGTTTTTCGCATAATCCAGCGCGCCAACAAATACATCGACGAAACAATGCCCTGGGCGCTAAACAAAAACGGCGACAAGCAACGTCTTGCGACAGTGATGTACGTGCTGACGGAGTGTATTCGCTTTGCCGCCACATTGCTGCTACCCTTTATCCCCGCCACCGCGGCGCGCATTTTCGACAAAATCGGCATGCCGCAACCAACAGACTTCGGCGCGCTCGACCGCTTCGGCGCAACGGGAGAGGGAGTGACCGTACACAAAGGAGACAACCTTTTTGACCGTATCGACGTAGAAAAGGAGCTAAAAGAGTTAAACAAGCTGGCTGCCGCGCAGCAAGCCGAAAAAGCCGAGCCCGAAACGCCGCAAATATCCATAGAGGACTTTGCAAAAGTCAAGCTTGCCACCGCAAAGGTGCTAAGCTGCGAAAAGGTGGCAAAAAGCGACAAACTGCTCGTGATGAAACTGCAAGTAGGCGACGAAGTACGCCAGGTGGTGAGCGGTATCGCGCAGTACTATTCGCCGGAATATATGATAGGCAAAACCGTCGTCATAGTAAGCAATCTCAAACCCGCAAAAATACGGGGAGTGGATTCCAACGGCATGATACTGTGCGCCGCGGACGGCAAAAACGTCGTGTTTGTGACGCCGGAAAAGGAAACGGACAGCGGCAAGGAAGTAAGATAATGCTGGATACTCATCTACACCTCGACGACCCCAAGCTTGCCGACGACGTTGACAAAATAATAGCCGAATGCGAGCAAAAGGGGATAGAATTCGTCATAAACAACAGCTGCGATCTGCCCACAATGCTTGCGGGAGTCAAATTGGCTGAACGCTTTGAAATAGTGTTTGCCACGGTGGGCATGCACCCTCACGACAGCAAAAGCTTCGACGACGCTTTCGCGGCGAAAATGACGGAGCTTGCCTCGCACCCGAAGGTCGTCGCCGTGGGAGAAATAGGCTTGGACTACCACTACGATATATCCGACAGAGCCACGCAAAGGGACGTGTTCGCCGCACAGATAGAGTTGGCGGACAGCTACGGCTTGCCCTTGCAGCTGCACATACGCGACGCATACGGCGACGCTTGGGACATACTGCGCGCGCAAAAAAAATATCTCAACAACGGAGTGCTGTGGCACTGTTACGGCGGAAGCGCGGAGTTTGCGCGCCAAGCGGTAAAAGAAGGACACTACTTTGCATTCGGAGGCGCGATCACCTTCAAAAACGCGCACAAAGAAGAAGTTTTGCGGCAAATACCCATTGACAGAGTGCTTTCCGAAACGGACAGCCCCTATATGGCGCCCGTGCCGCTGCGCGGCAGTATAAACACTCCGCTAAACATTCCCATCATCGTAAAAAAGCTCGCGGAAATTTACCAAATCGATTGCCCCGCAATGGAAACGCAAATACGCGACAACACATTGAGATACTTCGGCAAGATAGCCGAATATTTGAACAACTGACGCAAAAATCAACAATGGACAACTACGTTTACACAATAAAAAACAAAATTTACATCAATTTGACAAATCGTTGCAGTAACAGCTGTGACTTTTGCATACGTCAAGGGCGAGAAGGTATGGAAAACACTCCGCTGTGGATAACGCGCGACCCCGTAGCTTTGGACGTGATAAGTCAACTGCCCGCAAACTTGAACGAATACGACGAGGAAGTCGTGTTTTGCGGCTTCGGCGAACCGACCTACAACTTGGAAGCGTTGGACGAAGTGGCAAGCTACTTGCACTGCGTGGACAAAAAAACGCGCATAAACACCAACGGCCAAGCCAACTTGATACACAACGGCGACGTGACGGACGTCATAGTTACAAGTTGCGACGTAATAAACGTCTCTCTAAACGAGTGCAACGCGCAAAAATATCAACTGCACTGCAACAGCGTTTTCGGGCAAAAGGCTTTCGACGCGCTGTTGGAATTTGCTCAAAAATGCAAGGAAAAGGGCGGCAACGTCATTTTTTCCGTTGTGGACAGCATAGGCGACAAAGACGTAGTCGAATGTAAAAAATTGGCGCAAAAGCTCGGAATACCGTTGAGAGTGCGAGTAAAAGAATAGTGAATATCAATTTCGACAAACAATTTGAACAACTGAAAAGCCAAGCAAAAGCGTCCAAGCCGCCCAAGTTGCTGTTGCATGTGTGCTGCGCGCCCTGCGCCACGGCGTGTCTGCTACGCCTTGCGGACGCGTTTGAGGTGACCCTCTACTACGCCAACGACAACATCACCGACGCGGAGGAGTGGGAAAAACGTCTCGGCGAAGTGCGCAAGCTGGCGCAGATAGTCAACGACGGAGCTTTCGAGATCCGACCGCTGCGACCGTTGAAGCTTGTTGTGCAAGATCTCGACGCGCAACGCTACTTCGAGCGGGCACAAGGGCTGGAAAAGGAAAGAGAGGGCGGAGCGCGCTGCGCGCAATGCTTTGCGTTGAGGCTGGGCGACGCCGCTGCCTACGCCGAACAAAACGGTTTTGACTACTTCGGCACCACCTTGACGGTATCCCCCTACAAAAACAGTCAAATGCTGAACGAGATAGGACTGTCGCTGCAAACGCCCTCGCTCAAATGGCTGCCGAGCGACTTCAAAAAACAAAACGGCTACAACGAAAGCATACGACTGTCGCAAAAATACGGACTGTATAGGCAACACTATTGCGGGTGCGTATACTCGAAAAATTCCATTTGATAAAGCAAGACGGAAGCGGTTGGCTTCCGTCTTGTTTTTTACCCCATTGGCATTTTTTGCGGTTTTTGTTTGCGCTTAACCCTCCGTGGGCGTGTAGTCGCCTATCTGCAACACCACGCCGAAATAGGGCGCGTCGGGTGCATTGGACCCCGGAAGCGCTCCCGCGGACAAATACAAGCACGCAAGCTCGCTGGTTTCTTGTCGCCAAGCAAGTAAGTCTGCTACGCCAAATGTTGCTTTTTCTTGATACTCTGCAATCTTTTGTTGAGTTGTTTCATTTTGCACCATTGCAAGCATGCCTTGCATAGCGTAATAAGCGGGAACCGTTTGCGTGGGCAACATAAAGTAATAAGACAGTTCAACTTGCGAATTGTTCCACAAAGCTCCTCTTCCGGTAGCATTACTATCATAAATCAAAGCAGCTTTGCCGCTCTCCATATATATCGGATATTTCGCGGCATTGCCCGAAGCAAATCGACGTGCAGTCATAATGAAGTTGTTGTGCATTGCGAACTTGTTTATCTCGTTGTCGTCGTCATCTCTTTGTGTGACCACACCGCGAACGTCCAATTTTTCCGACGCATTTTCAAACTTTTTGCCATTAAAAATATTTTCCGCGTCGGGAATAATTACTGCGATAACATTTACATATCCGTCGCCTTTTTCATTGGAGAAAGTCACGGTTTTTCCAAGTTGCTGCCGCAGAAGTTTTCCGTCAAGCTCACTCTTTATCAACGTAAACAATGGCTCCGCATGGTAAATTCCGTACCAGCTTTCACTACCTGTTGCATACGCTTGGAATACGCTCTTGGCGTCCATTTCAAGTTGGGGACCTCCCACATCGGTTTTGCCATACCCTTCTATTTGTTCTTTGGGATTGTCCTCTTGATTGGGCGTAACTGCTGATGTGGCTCCGACGTGATCGCTATTACTCGCATCGCACATAATGAATATGGGACCGCCGGAGCCGATCATTTCGCTGTTTTTGACGATGATGTGTCCACGCCACATAAAGGTCATGTTGGAGTAAGCGTAGTAGAACTTGCTGTTTTCGATCGACACCACGGAGTTTTGAGCGGGGCCGTTTTCATCGAATTTTTCGTTGACAAAGGTGAAATCGCCGTAGTTGTCCTGCACTACGTTGACGTAGAAATTGCTCGCATAAGTGTTGCTGTAAGAAATATCCGACGTATAGCTGGAACTCATCATAAGCCCCGCGTAGTGAAAATCGGACGAACCGACTTCGTTTACGCCGTTGTTGCCGTCAAATCCGACATTCTTGATCGCAAATTTACGTTGCTCTGCGCCCGGCACACGGCTTTGAATCATCTGGAACACGCTCCAATGAGATACGGGATCGGTGACGGCTGTTCCGCTGTAATCACAATAGGTCACAAGCAATCTGCCGTGTTCGGTTCTTTCTGTATCGGGATCGTGCTTTGTGTAGGATACGGTCTGGTAGTTGCCGGAAACGCTTACGCGCTTGGTGGTAAACAGACCCTTTGCCATGTTGAGCTCAATGTTTGTCTCCACACCATGCTGACCTTGTATCTCAATGCCGCTGTATTCCACGCGTTTGACGTCCATTACGCGGCAATAGTTGGCGTCGCCATAGATATTTTCCGAGCTGTCCGCACTTAGGTTCGCGCCGTCGCGCAGCGTGCCGACAAGCTTATCCGCAAAAGGCGCCGCGGCTGTGCCGCCATGCGCAAGGCTGTCGTAAGCCTCTTTGTACAATACGCTCGTTTCCTTGCCCTCGTCGCTTGTCCAGAAATACAGCGACGGCATATCATCTGGATCCAACTCGATACTGTTGTGAAGTATGACCCAATCGATCTTGTCCACATAGTTGCAGAGATAGTCGTCGTCCCAGGGGAAACGCTTGGAATCGGCGTTGGGTATCAATTCGACATTGTTGCCGTTTATTCGCGTGTCGCAGCCCCATATCTCCGACCAGGCGCGCTTTTCGAGGTCCGCCATGACGGAAAGTCCCGTTTGATCGTACACATTGTAGGCGTTGTCCACAACGACAAAGTCCACGGTGAGCGTTTTCTTTGCAAGAGCTTCCAGATCGTACGCGCTCGGATCCAACGAAAGCTCCAAACGGATATATTTGTCCGCGGCTTGCTCGGTAAATTTGTAGTTGTTGCCCGTTTTTGTCACGATGTTTTCAAGCTCCGCGCCTTTTAATTCAACGTAATCGCTTTCCTTGGTATCTTTGGCGTACACCTTGGCGTTTACTTCGGGATCGAGTATCGTTTCGATCTTTCCGTCTATCGACGCGGTAACTCTGGGCACAAATGAGAAGCCGTTGACGTTGCCCACCTCGTAGGGAAGTCCCGTCACGCGGAAGTCGGCGCGTCCCTCTTCGACGTCGTCGGCACGGGTGGACTTGGCTACGTAGTCGCTGTAACCCTGGTTGAACTCAAAGGCGATTATTTCGGGAGGCTGCACCAATGTTTCCCATTGAGCGTGCAAGGTGACGTCGGAGGTGACGATAAACTCGCGGTCCCTTTCGTCGCCGCCCTGCTCTTGCGTAAACCAACCGAGAAATTCGTGATCCTTCCAAACGGGATCTTGCGGCCAGGCGTTGCCGATGGCGCTGTTTTCGTAAATTTCCACTTTCAGATCCGCAGTTTTGTTGTCGTGAAATACAAACGTCACGGTGTACTGCTTGCGAACGATCTCCTGCCAACGGGCAAACAAGGTCAGATTTGCCGTTACGGGAGTTGCGCTTTCCCATTTGTCGCCGCCCTCGCTCTCGGCAGTATACCAACCGAGGAACGTGTGCTCCGCCCAAACGGGTGCGGACGGCAGCTTGTCGCCGAGAGCCTCGCCCTCGTTTACCACCACCGAGCCGTCGCTTGTGGTCCCGTCGCAATATTTGAGAGTAACGGTAAATTGCGTCGTCTGAGCGCCGCCGCCCTCCGTCCAATGGGCGTAAAGGGTAAGATCCTCTTCCACGAGAGCTTCGATATCCCACTCCGAGCCGTTTTCCGCCTCGGTAAACCAACCGACGAAAGTAAATCCGTCACGAACGGGCGCGGCGGGATGAGAATCTATCGCCGTGTCCTTGTTGATCTCCTTTGTGAAATAAGGCTCGCTGCTTTCGCCGTCGTTCAACATATAGGTGACGGTGACTTTCTCCGTTACGTTTTGCTGCCAGCGGGCATAGAGCGTCGTGTTGCCCTGAACGTGGGTCGTTTTGTCCCACTTGGTGTTGCCGTCAATATCTGTGAACCAACCGACAAAGGTGTATCCTTCGCGTTCGGGAGTTGGCAGCTTGTCGCCGAGAACGCCGTTTGCCTCCACCTGTTCGGTCGTGTCGCTGGTCTTGTTGTCGTTGTATTTGAAGGTGACCGTGTACGTAACGACGGGCGTGTCCGAGCTTGCGGAGACAACAATATTCACGCGGGCGATCGCCCCTTTGTAGGACAACGAATAGTAGGTATTTCCCGCCTTGGACAGATCCGCCTTGTGAAGCGTAGCTCCGTTTTTGGTAAGCTCCGCCACCGTTTTGGTATCTTGCGATCCGTCGTCGTAGGTGATCTTTACTTCGAGATCGTCGTATTCTATCGTTTCGCCGACGCGATAATCTTTTTTCGGGTCGACAAAGTCGATATTTGTGACAGTTTTGTCTTTGTCGCAGGCAGTAATCAAAGGTAAAACCATTACCGCTGTGAGAACAAGAGCTATCAACAAAGATAATCTTTTTTTCATGTCTTTTCCTTTTTACTCCTTAAATCTTTTTGTTGTTTTTATACAATACAACGCGAAATGCGCCCGAAACGCGCCGCGCGTTATCATTGTTACATCTGAGAACTGAACATTATCAGTATTTCCATTGTGGCGCCATGGCTCTTATCTGTGGCGGAAAAGCGCAAACGCAGCGCTCTCGGCTCGTGAAAAACAAGCGCTCCGCGCCATTGACTTACTCTTTCGGGAATGGGGTCGCAGGGAATGTCGTTGATGTCGTCCGTGATTATCTTGACGCTGAGATCCTTGTAGGTGCAATCCAAAGGAGCGGTGCTCCAACTGATGTTGACTTTGAGTCCGTCCTCGAATTTGTTTTTGCTGAGAACGACGTAATAGGTGCCGTCCTCCGACTGCAATATATCCGGGGTCTCGCCGTCGGAAACGGAAATGCTCGTGGGAGTGATCTCCTCCATAAACACAATATTGTCATACGGAATGGATTTCATACCGAAAATGCCCACTACAAGTACCGAGCCGAGAAAAACTATCAAAAGTATGATAACGGTAGATTTCTTCATAGTCTATTTCTCCGCAAAGTACAGCTTGGAACGGGTGACAAACAGATACACCCGAACTATCAGCAACGCCAAAGCCGCAAGGGCGATTTTCACAAGAGACGCAAACTCGCCCCTGTCCGACAAAAAGTAGTAAAAGAACGCAAACGCCGCCGCAAGCAAAAATCCGATGACCGTCGCGTTGCGCTCGTTGGGACTGTCGAACTGTACGCCCACCGTTTGGTATTGGTCGGCAAAGCTGTTCATCAGATCCATATCCGCGCACCACAGCAAGTGCGATTCGCTCGCAAGCAAGGTGACTGCTCCCATTAGTATTATCTGGTCGCTTTCCGCGGTGGAAGCGTCAAGATACACCGCCGTTGCCGCTATACAGGAAAGCAAAATGACGACGGCACGAAACGCTATACGTCCGAACAGCGTGTAAACGGGCTTTTGCGGACGGGTTTTCAACAGATTGCGCGCCGCGCCCTCGCGGCTGTACACCGAGGCGTAGCTGTTGTTGAACGCCAACGTCATCACGAGCATAACGAGCAAATTGAAGGTTTTGGTCATCACCTGCCCCGAATAGTTGGTGTTCATCGCCGCATAAAGCTTGTTGAGCAGCAATATCGCTATCGCGGGCAGCACAAGTTGGATAAAGGAACCTATCACAAATGTGCCCGAACGCAGATCCATTTGCATGGATTCGAAAAACGGACTAATCCTGCGACGGTGTACGCGGTTGTTTTTCGCTTTGACGGCGCGCTTTTCGTACTCGAATTGCTTGGACGCCATATATACGAACAACGGTCTCGCCGCAAAGAAAGACGCGGCGACAAGAGCCGCAACGACGGCAAGCATTATGCCCAAATACACAAAGTTGTCGCCCTGCAACAGCTTGCCCCCTACGCGCATGGTGCCGCCCGCTATCATCAAGGTGAGATAGTAGTAAGGCGCAAAGATCTTTGCCGATCTGTTGAGAAACTTTTCGATGCCGTCGGCGATAGCCGCCCACTGACCCAATATGTTGATGTTGTCGGGTATCAATCGGATAAGGTAAACCAACGCGACGGTGACGGCGGTCGCTCCCGCCAAAGCGAGAACGGCTTGCAGCCACTTGAAACGTCCCACAAACCTGCCCGCAAACATAGCCGGTATGGACAGGACCGCGCCGATAGCCACGGGGACCAGCGAAATGAACGCAAAGCAGAACAGCAGCCACGGGTAATAGTACCACACGGCGTCGTTGGAAAGTCCGTAAGCCACAAACAGCGGAAGAGTGAGCGAGATGTTCTTTTTAAGCTCGAAAATGTAGTACAGTATCAGCTTGGACATATACACGCAAGTGCCGCTTACGGGAAGCGTGAGCAACACCTTGTTGTCCGCCGTCATATACAGCGTCTTGGCAAGCCCCACCGTGCAGGTGACGACAGACATCAGCTGAATGAGCGAAAAAATGAGGTTTACGACCGTATCCGGCACGTAGCCGAAAGGACGGAATACCGACAGCAGCTTGCTGACGAAAAACACCAGATAAAACGCAACTACGGCGACGGCAAGCTTCAATACGGACAACGTCGCCTTGATGACGGTGGAGCGTACGCTTCGCACAAAGGACAGGTCCAACTTGTCTTTGAGCTGCATCATCACCAGCGTTTTCAGATCGCGCAGATATGTTTTCACCGCTTTTCCTCCGCGCCTTTGCGCGCCTTGCGGCGTTTTTTAGCTTCCGACAGACCGCTGTCGGCGCCCTCTACCGGAACGGGCTGTACGTCGCTGCCGTTGATCACCGACATATAAAAGGCTTCGAGACTTTCGCCGTCCGCTTCCATTTGATGTACGTCGCGCACGCATTGGATCTGCCCCTTGCGAATGATGGCGATCTTGTCGCATATGCGCTCCACCACGTCGATGATGTGGCTGGAAAAGAACACGATATTGCCCGCCGCGGCATGCTCGCGCATGCACTCCTTGACCTGGAAAATGCTGTTGGGGTCAAGTCCCGTCAACGGCTCGTCCAATATCCACACCTTGGGGTCGTGAATGAGCGCCGCCATAATGGTGACCTTTTGCTTCATTCCGTGCGAATAGGTGCGTATCGGGTTGTCCAGAGCCTGCGTCAGCTCGAAGCGCTCCGCCATTGCCGCTATGCGCGCGTCGCGATCCTCCTTGGAAACCTCGTAGAGGTCGGCGATATAGTTGATGTACTCGCGCGCGGTAAGGCGTTCGTAAAGCGCGTAGTGATCGGGCACAAAGCCTATTTGACGCTTTGCCTGCACGCTTTGCGTAGCCACATCGTAACCGCACACCTCTATCGAGCCTTCGGTTATCGTCTGTATGCCGACGATGCTTTTGATTATCGTGGATTTACCCGCGCCGTTGGGTCCCAAAAAACCGAATATCTGTCCGCCGCAAACTTCGAGGTTTGCGTCCTTGACCGCATATACGTCGGAACTGCCGTACCGCTTGGTAAAATTGTTGAGAACAAGTTTGTTTGTATTTTCCATATTCATCGGCTCCTCGATACTTCTGCCCGCAAGCCTGACCTCCAACGCCAGCTTGTCCGCGCGTATTTTTTTGTTGCGTTGAGCTATGTCCAGCCAACCGGACACCACGTTGTAGCCCAATTCGTAAATGAACCACATTCCGAACGCAAACCCGTAGTACACGACGAGAAAAAGAAATTGATACAACGGGTAAAACGTAAATGTAAGCTCCCCTATACGAAAACTCCACACTATTTCGCGCGTTCTTTCCGCCCAATTGCCCAATTTGTTTACGATAAAATCGCCGTTGAGATAAAAGTAGTCTACGCTTGCGTTGTAGTTGACGAACCAGGCGTTTACTATCAGCATAAGCACAAAATAGACGGAAAAACCTATCATGCTGTACTTAAATTCCTTCCAGCGCGGGCGGCGGAAAATACCCAAGCCCACCACCAACAACGGCATATAAAAGGCGTGATAGTGATTCATATAAAATAACCATATCCCCGTGTCGAAGATGGCTTGACTGCCCGTATTGGGCAATATCAACGCGAGAAACGCCCCCAACACGTTGATGAAATAGGTAAAGTAGAAAATCCTCTTCCATTTGAACGTGAGACACAGCGGGGTGATGTACATCGCCGTGTGACAAAGGTGCAGCGGCAAGGTCGTGACCCAATCGGGACCGAAAAAGTCAACGAAACGGTGACTGAACGAAAAGTTGAGCAATCCCAGCCAGGCATAGTACATCAATGCAAAGCGTCTCGTTTCGAAGCTCTTGTCCCTGAGCAGCACAAACAACGCCACGGGAATTATCACCGCGGGATACAGCATCAAACGGTGGTAGAAATTGAAGTCCACGGGATAAAATGCCAAAGGTTCGAGCATCAAATGAAAGCCGTAACTCGGAAACGCCGCCAAAATACAACCGACGGCGGCAAGCGCGAACCACAGCCGCTCAGAGCCGCGCATACGAAGCTTGTCCGAATTGACGATCGTGTACACAACGGAAAAGCCCAGACCGAGTCCCGTTTCCGCAGCCAACAACGCGGCGCGCACATCAAAGCTCTCAAACGCGGCGTTGCCCGCCGTAGCCATGATGTGCGACGGCAGCAAAAATGCGTTGAACACAAAAATAGGCAGGGCGACGTACGCCACAAGCGCGGGCAGCGACTTTACCTTGAAAAAGGGCGCGAGAATTACAAGCATTTCCGCGGCGTAAGCAAACCACACCTGAAAAAATGCCACCGCTATCAATCCCTTTACGGCAAAGGTTTCGTTGGGCTGCAAACTCGTCACGTCGGCGATCGCTTCTCGTCCCAACATATAACGGAAGAACAGCGCCGCAGCAAGCGTCAACGAAAAAACTTTAAGCGCAATATTCAGTTTTGTCGGCAGTTTTTTGTTCAGAAGCAAGCCCGCGACTATCACGGCGGCCGCTCCGAATGCGCCGATCGAATAGTATATACCCGTCATTTTTCCTCGAATAAAAGACATCAAAAAATCCGCCTTGCCAAAGTCGACGCGAGCGACAAAACGGATACGGTTTCCGCGACAGTCCGAGCGCCGAGCGTTATATGAGAGCATACGCTATCGGCAAGCTCACGGACTTGCGGCAGTTATTTGTTAAGATAAAAAGCAGACTTTGTGACGGTAAAGCGCCGCGAAACAAAGCTTGCCGTCCATTTGCGCCCAACCGTTGCAGACGGTTTTATGCAGGGCGGCAAGACAAGCCGACGCGCTTGCGCCGACAACCGCGGCAAATGCCGATACAAGGCAAAACGCGACAAGCTTCGCCGTGACGGTGTGTTCGCACAAATACAGTATGACGGGAAGCGCGCTGCGCTCCAACACAAGGAGCAGGCTTCGCTCCAACATACGCAGCGATCTGACATTGAGCCAAAACGCGTGACGAACAAGTCTGCTGAGCCAAAGGTCGAGCATAACGACGACCGCAAACGTCACAAAAAACCCGACGGCGTCGCGAAGGACGTCGCCCGTTTTTTCTATTATGGATTGCGCGCGATTGCTTTTCGACGAGCGAAAGCAACGGAAAAATTTTTGCATCGTTATTTCAAACCTTGACAAATTTTTATTATTTAATACTTTTAAGATTATATTCATTATAGTCTTTTGTCCCGAAATGTCAACGATTTGAACGAACAACAACGGTTTCGACGGCGGATAATTCGCGTTTTTTTGCGTCAAAAAGTCATTATTTGCCAAAATATTATAAAAATGAAATATAAATGGATAAAATCGCTCCGAAGTCGGAACAACAAACAAACGGCGAGCTTACGCCTCCGTGCGCAGCTTGCCGCCCTCGAAAAAGCACAACCGAGCCCCTTTCGGAAGAGACTGCCGCACTTGCGGAAATTCGTCGAGTTGGGAAAGCGTGTGAGCGTCGCTGTTGACGACGACATATTTTCCTCCGCAAGCGACGTAGTACGCGACGGCTTTCGGATCGGGCATGGGCAAAACGCCCTTTGCACGCATAGACGAGGTGTTCACTTCGGGAACAATGCCGCGGCTGACGCACAGTTTCAGCGTGCCGTACACGTAGTCGGTATCCTCCTCGTAGTCGTCGTGCCACTTGCGCAACACGTCCACGTGACCGAGAACGTCGAAGTCTCCGTCCTCGACCATTTGCCTTACCAAGCGGTCGTAGGCGCGTTCGTAAGCGCGGCGGTCGGAAATGCCGTCCAACGACGGAGAATCATGCACCGAGCCGATGATCATATCGGGGTGCAAGCTGCGCAAAAAAGCCGTTTCGCGAGGGTGAAGGTGAGGTTCGCCCATTTCGAAGCCGAGCAGCAGCTTTATCTGCCCGTCAAACTGCTTTTGTACGCGCTCGAACTCTCTCTGCCTCTCATCGAAGGGAAAATCGCGAAAGGTGTCGCGGTGATCGTTGATGTCTATGTGGTCGGTAAAGCACACGACGTCCAGCTTCAACTCTACGGCGCGGCGGGCATATTGCTCCATTGTCGCGTTGCCGTCAAAGCTGTAATTTGTGTGTACGTGCAGATCGCACTTGATAGGTTCTTTCATAATATTTGCGCCCGCCGTTCGATGAATTTTGTATTGACGCAGTAGCGCCTTGCGTATCCTGACGGTACGGCAATATTATAAAATAACAAACGGCATTTGTAAAGGCGTTTACGTCTGCTCGTAAAGAGCTTCGAGCCCAGTGCCGACGAGCCGTTGTTTGTCTCGCGCAACGGTATTGAGCAAACGGCGCGGCAGATCGAGATTTTGCTGCAAGATCGTTTTCAATTCGCCGTAGGGGAAGGGATGATCGAAGCTGTCCTTTCCCACCTCGACGGTAAAAGCGGGGATTTTGAGTCGTTCGATACACCAATCCTTGTAGCCTCCCACGCTGCCCGTAAGAGTGACGAGCGGATACCCCGTGTATTTGGCTATCGCCTCGGCGTAGCGCTTGTCGCGAAAACGGCGATGTCCGCGTTGATGAAACTCCCAATAGATCTCTTCGCCTTTGAGGTGGTAGCTCAATGTTACGCAGGGCTTTATCCGTTCGGTAAACTCTTTGAGCGCGCGCGTTTCCGCGGCGGAAAAGGGAGCCTTGCCCACATAGTTGCAGGCGGAGCGGTAGTAACCGTTTTGCACGCCCTCGCCCCAATGCGCGTCGAAATTGACGTTGAGGTCCACTCCGTCGGCGTTGGCTTTCCACAGCGAAAAATCGCTGCTTCCGTTGATGGTGAGAAGATTGCTTTTGCGCTCCTTGTCGGCGACGAAGCCCACGCCCTCCTGACACAGCCTTACGCCGTCGGGATTGGTCATAGGCACAAAATAAATGCCGCCCTCCATAGGCAGATCGCCGTTTTTTACCAAATGCTTGGCAAGACACACCACCAAGAGCGCCGTGAGGTGCTCCCGCGCGTGCATGGCTCCCTGCACTATCATATAATAACCGGTCTTTTTCCCCACGAAAATGTAGGGTATACGCTGTTTTAATTCGCTTTCGCCCACTACGCCCGTTTCCACGCCGTACCGACAAAACAAATCCACTTCTTTGAGCAAATCCTCGTACCGAAACAATGCAAACTCCTCAACCGTTATTCAGTATATGCCGAAAAAAGTCAAAAAAGTGTGTGTTGCGTACTATTGCGGGATTTTTTGCAAAAACAAAAAAACGCCGACGCTTGCGTCGTAAGGACAAAAGCGTCGGCGCAGCAGCAAGCGATCGTCGCACGTGTGGTCGGGTCTGCCGCGTTCAATGTGTTTTAAGTTCGATATAAGTGGGCGTTGCGCCTTCGTCCACGCGCAATTTTTCGGAAATTTCCAATCCCATTATCGCAAAAACCTCGTTTCCGACGGCTATCAGCAACAAGCCGTCGCGATCGCGTTCGGGCACCTTTTTGTCTATCAAATATCGGTTGAGCGGCTTGGTGCCGCCGCCGAACTTGGTAAAAACGTCGCCCTCGCGTCTTGTGCGAAAAACAGCGCCGTCGGGGAGCTTGCTTACGTCGATACGCAGTCCGCAGCCGTTCTGACCGACTTCGACGACGCCGACAGGCGTTTCGGTCCGCCCCAAAGCGAACGGTATTTCAAATCGGTAGGTCGCGAGCTGTTTTTCGGGACGTATGGTTATGCAGTCGTAGTCGTTGTAGGCTACGTAACCGAAGGGCAAATTTATCTTTTTGCCGCCGCAATTGTTTACCAGACCGAAAATGGAAAAATAATGTTTTTGCTCTATGTCGCAATGCACTCCGAGGCGGGCGAATACCCTATCCAACAGTCTTTGATCGCCGTCCGCAAGCAGTTTTGCGGGTATATGAGCGCCGTCGTCGTCAAAACGTACGCGGCGAATGCTTTTGTCCGCCTGCGCGTTCAGCCGCATATCGTCGCTTGCGATGTTTTGCGCAAATCGCAATATGTTTTGCTTGACTGCGGGATTGAGTTCTTCGAGCAAGGGCATCACCTTGTGACGGATAAAGTTGCGAGCGTAACGGGTGTCGTCGTTGGTGCTGTCGTTGACAAAGGGCACATCGTGCTCGCGAGCATACCTCTCGATCTCCGCGCGCGTCAGTTGAAGCAGAGGACGGATATATCTGCCGCTTTTTTGTCTGATCCCGGAAGCTCCCTTTGCGCCGCTGCCGCGGATAATGTGCATAAGCACCGTTTCCGCATTGTCGTCGGCATTGTGCGCCAAACAAACGTAGTCGCAATCAAGACCGTCAAACACGCGATAGCGCAAAATGCGCGCCGCCGTTTCCGTGGAAAGCTTGCGTTCGGCGGCATAAGCGGGCACGTCCACGCGAAAGATCCTGCACTCCACGCCCAGCTTGTCGCAGTAGTCGGCGACAAATCGGCAATCGCTCTCCGCATCGGGACGTATGCAATGATTTACCGTAACGACGAAAAAATCGCGTATTTTTTCGCTATGCGCCAACATATCCAGCATTACCATGCTGTCCACCCCGCCCGAAACGGCAAGAGCGTAACGCTTGTTTCGGGCAAAAAGTTTATCGTCCTGCGGGTTCATTTCGACAACGCTCCTTCGATGGTTTTGTAAAGAATGACAAATTGCTCGACGGACAGCTGTTCTCCGCGGCAATCGGGTTCGAAACCGCATTCGGCAATTATCGCCGCGGCGCGTTCCTTGGAAAAGCCGAAGCCCGCCGCGATACAGTTCAACAACGTCTTGCGCCGCATAGAAAACGCCGCGCGCACCGTTTTGCGAAACAACTCGCGAGAGGTCAGGTCGAACTTGTCTCGGCGAAAATTTGCCGTAACGACCGCGCTGTCCACATTGGGCACGGGGTAAAACAACTCGCGCGGCAGCGATCGAACAACGGTCACGTCCGCAACAGCCTGCAACGCCACCGTGATCGCGCCGTAGTCCTTTGTGGAGGGTCTTGCCGCCAAACGCTCCGCCACCTCTTTCTGCACGGTGAGCGTGAGACTCGACGCATTTGCGGATTCCTCCGCAAAACGCATGATGAGCGGTCCCGTGAGATAGTAAGGAATGTTGGCTACCACCTTGTAGTCCGAACCGCAAAGCCGTTCGATCTGCGACATCGAATACTTCATCACGTCCCCTATCACAACGCTGACGTTGGGACGGTCTTGAAGGGTAACGGCAAGGATCTTTTCCAAATTGCGGTCTATTTCGAATGCGACGACCTTGTCCGCATAACGGGAAAGCGCTCGCGTAAGAGTGCCCGCGCCCGCGCCTATTTCCAACACGGTGCCGCCGTCGACATGCGCGTCGAGGCAAATGTCGTCAAGCAGCGTTTCGTCCGTAAGAAAGTTTTGTCCGAACTGTTTGTTGAAACGAAACCCGCTTGTTTTCAGCAATTGTTTGATGTCCATAAAAATATTATACAATATTTTGCCGTCGGTGTAAACACTCTGCGCAAGCAAAAAGACGCAAGCGATCGCTTGCGTCCTTTTCAACGTTGAAATTTTGTCAGATAATTTCCATCGATCTTGCAATGCAGCGAAAAAATTGTTTTGCAACAAATATATAGCTTTCAATTAAATCCCGCGAAGTTCGGGCGTGCACCCACGGCGCACCACGTGCTTGTCAGCACCAAGCACGCTTTGCGTACTCGGTTCCGCTGACACACGGGCGCGCCTTCTCCCACACAATTTTCGCAAGCTCAAATCGTGTGGGTACCCTACCGAGCTGCGGCGGCGCGTAAGCGCATTGGTTCAGGGTGTTTGCAGTATTAAAAGAAATCGACTTTCGCCGAGGAAGTCGATTTTCTAAATGATGTTTATTTGACCGTCGATTGCGCATGCGTTGCGCAGCAGCAAGCAATCGACCGCCGCACGTGTGGTCGGAAGAACTTTTGTTTAGTCTGCAACGTAGGGGATCAAAGCCATCTGACGCGCGCGCTTGATTGCCACGGCAAGCTCTCTTTGGTGATGAGCGCAAACGCCCGTCATACGGCGAGGCAAAATTTTGCCGCTTTCCGCCATATATTTTTTGAGCTTGGCAATATCCTTGTAATCGATATACTCGGATTTTTCTACGCAGAAGTTGCAAACCTTGCGGCGTGCGGGACTTCTCATCGGTCTTTTTACTTCTTTATTTTCCATTTTTCATTCTCCTTAAAAACTTAGAAAGGCATATCGTCGTCGTCCACTACTTTGAGACTGTCGATTGTCTGATCCTTTGCGGGAGCGGCGCCTTGTCCCTGTTGAGGAGCGCCCGTCGCGCGGGAAAGAAACTCCACTTGGTCGGCGCGAACGTCAAAGGATTGACGTCTTATGCCGTCGCGCTCGTAGCTGCCCGTCTGGATACTGCCGATAACGGCGACCTGACTTCCCTTTACAAGATACTTGACGCAGTTGGAAGCAAGCGCGTCCCAAGTGATGATGTTGATGAAGTCGGCGCGATTGTCTCCGTCGCGCGAATAGTTGCGGTTGACGGCAATGCTGAAACGGCAATAGGTGTGTCCGCCGTCGGTGGGCGTGGACGCCTGAGGGTCTTGTGTTAATCTACCGATCAAAAATACTTTGTTCATGTGTAGCTCCTTATTGGTTATCTCTTGACGATCATAAAACGCATGATCGCATCCTTGTTGATACGCATAACGCGTTCAAGTTCGAGAGGAAGAGTTGCGGGCGCCGTAAAGTTGACAAGCACGTAGTAACCTTCGTTTTTGTAATCGATGGGATATGCAAGACGTCTTGTGCCCCATTTTTCCACGTTGTCAACAGTGCCGCCGTTTGCCGTAACAACCGCATTGAGCTTTTCTACCAAAGCGTCCTTGGCTTCGTCCGCCATGTCGTTGTTAAGGATGTACAACAATTCGTAACTGTTCATGCTGAAATTTTACCTCCTTGTGGTCTGTTTGGCTGCGGATCTTCCCCGCAGCAAGGGTGCCCCTATTCGGGCAAGATACATTATATATTAAATATAACGAAAAATCAAGCGATTTTTTGCTTTTGATCGTTTTTGCGTGTTTTTGCGGCAAGAAGAGCGGTCACTCGGTGCGCAGACACTTGACGGGATCGCGTTTTGCCGCTATCCGCGCGGGAATAAGCCCCGCAAAAACGGTGAGAGCAACGGACAGCGCAAACATTCCCAACACTATCCACACGGTAAACGCGGCGATCTTTGCCACGCCGAGAAAACGCTCGACGATCAGATTGACGGCAAATCCCAACAGCAGCGCCATAGCCACGCCCAACAGACCGGCAAACGTGCCGATGATCGCCGTTTCCGCGTTGAATATGCTCGACACGTCCCCCTTGCTTGCGCCGATAGAACGCAGCACGCCTATTTCCTTGGTGCGCTCCACCACCGACGTGTAGGTTATTACCGAGATCATCACGGTGGACACGATGAGCGACACCGCCGAAAAAGCTATCAGCACCCAGCTTACGACGTCGATGAGCGTCGCCATAAGAGACAGCGCCAAGCCCGTCAGATCGAGATAAAGCACCTCGTCGTCGGGGTGCGCATCGTTCCAAGCGTCGATATAGTCGGATATTTTCTGCTTGGAGTCGATGCTTTTGGGATATATTTTTACCGTCGTGGGCGTTTTGTAGGCGCCGATCGCTTTGAGCGCTTGCGTGTATTGATAGCGCACGTTGGAGTCCTTTTCCTCGTCGGTGCCGAATTGAGGTCGCGAAAACTCCGTTCCCGTCATTACGTTGACAGTTTTGTTTGCCAGCTGTTCTTTGCCGATCTGCGATTCGGTGGCGTTTTGCACCAAAAAAGAAGCAAATTCGGGCAGATATGCCAATCCCGACGAAAGCCACTGTGTGCTGTTGTCGTTTTTGGGGCGAAGAATACCGACGATCCTTACCTCCAATTTGTCGCCGTCCTTTATCGAACTAACCGCCTCGTCGGGCAGCATGCCCGTCTTGCCGTTGACGGACGACGACAAAGAAGCGTAACCGCGTTCTTTTTTGGTGTACCAACCGTCGTTAAGCACCACCGTATAGCGGCCGTTGCGTATGATGTCCTCGAAGCTTATCGCTTTGTAAGTGCCGTCCTCGTTGTTTTCCAAAGTCATGCCCAACGCCCTCAATGCCGAGGGTGTAAGTCTGTTGAATTTGTTGACCACCAGGCACACTTCCGTTATATTTTGCGGATAGCCCGTCGCCGAGTCGTCCGACTTGTACAGCACGTCATAGTTGTCCTCTATCAGTCCGTCGCCGTCCACCGCTTGATAGGCGTACGACGACCAAGAAGCCAAGTATTTGTTGCCCATCAAAACGTTCATATTGAGATTGTAGCCGTAGGTGACGGCGTTGCACCATTTGCTTTTTTCGGGGTCGTCGGTCAGCTTGCCGATGTAGTCGAGAAATTCGTCGGAAAGGGTCGTGGAGGTGTGAAAGCTTTGACGCTCGTACGGAACGACGTAATCGACGTCGGGATACGGTTTTTCGTTTACGCCCTCCATATCGCCCATTATTGACAAAATGCGGCTGACGCTGTATGCCGTTTCGCCTATCGTGACGGCGCTGTCTCCCACCGCCTCCGTCTGCATATAGTCGACAAAGTTGCTCATTCCGCCGCTTAGGGCAAGCACCATCGCTATACCGAAAATGCCTATACTGCCCGCAAAAGCCGTCAAAAAAGTGCGCCCGCGCTTGCTGCGCAAATTGCGGAAGGATATGCCGAAAGCCGCAACTATCGACGCGAAAAACTTACCCCATTTGCCCTTTTTGCCGCGGGCGGGTTGCCTTTCGGGCGTATCGTTCACGGACGCGTCGCCGACATTCGGCAGGGCAAATTCAACCTCTTCCGTTTGCTCGACGGGATCGCTGTCTCCGACCACACATCCGTCCAAAATTTTTATTACTCGCGTGGAGTACTGCTCCGCAAGCTGTTCGTTGTGCGTAACGAGTATCACAAGTCTGTCGCGTGATATCTCTTTGAGCAGGTCCATCACTTGTACGCCCGTTTCCGTGTCCAAAGCGCCCGTCGGTTCGTCCGCAAGAATGATCTTGGGGTCGCCTACTATCGCGCGAGCGATCGCCACGCGCTGCATCTGTCCGCCGCTGAGTTGATTGGGACGTTTGTTTATCTGTTCTCCCAAGCCTACGCTGCAAAGCGCTTCTTTGGCGCGTTTGCGCCGTTCCGCCTTGCCTGCGCCGGCAAAGGTGAGGGACAGCGCGACGTTTTCCAACACGCTCATATGCGGAATGAGATTGTAGCTTTGAAACACGAAACCGATCGAGCGATTTCGATAGCTGTCCCAATCGGCGTCGCGAAAGCTTTCGGTGCTTGTGCCGTCGATGACGAGGTCGCCCGACGTGTAGCGATCCAAGCCGCCTATGATATTGAGCAGCGTGGTCTTGCCGCAGCCGCTGGGCCCCAGCACCGAAACAAACTCGCTCGGACGAAACGTCAGCGAGACGTTTTTGAGAGCGTGTACCGTCAATTCGTCGGTAACAACGTAATCTTTTGTGATATTTTTTAGTTGAAGCATGGTACTCCTTGATAAATGTCAAGCGCGCGGCGGCACCTCGACGTCAAACGCGCCTTCGGTGAGGAAATCCATCGCGTCCTTGATGATGACGTGGTCGCGGTTGGTGTACAGCATGGCATGCCCCACGTCGGGATATATCTTTACCTGCGCATTGGAAAAATGTTTGAGCAAAAACTCCGACGACTTTTGCGGAACCAGCTCGTCCAGCTTGCCCCACAGTATCAATACGGGCGTTTGCGGATCGGTGGATTGCACCCACTCGTCCGCTTGCTTCATCAACTCGTCAAACACGTGCAGATTGCGCGGAGTCATATAGCGAAAGGTGCGCTGCATGGCTATTTTGCCCGCCACGGACATATTCTCTTCGTACGGCGCCCATGCCTTTTTGACTGCGTCGCGTCTGCTCATTACGCCGTCCGCACTCTTGTAAGCGTTTTCGGTAAGCTTGCCGTAAAACTTTAACGCTTCTATCGGCAAAGCGGGATTGAGAAACTTGTTTGCGGGAGATATAAGCACCGCGCGGTGTACCTTGCGCAACGCGCACAGCCAGCTCGCCAATGCGCCGCCCATAGAAAACCCCACCACGTCCACTTGTTCGTGCTTGCTTGCAAGCGCGTCAAAAGCGTTCATAACGGTAGTTTGCGTACTTTCCACCGTAAACTTGCGCATATCCACTTTGCCGTTGTGTCCGGGGATCTCCACGGGACAGACCTCGTCGTAACAACCGAGGTAATCGTACAATCTGCCGAAGTCCTCCGTCGTGGTCAGATAACCGTGTATCAACAAAATTCCTTTACTCGTACTACCACCTCACAAATTTACCCTGTCGGGCAAGAAATTCGTTTGCTTGGGAAAAATGCTTGCAGCCGAAAAACCCCGCGTATGCCGAAAGAGGGCTTGGATGGGGCGCAGTAAGCACCAAATGCTGCGGGTTGGCGATAAGCGACTTTTTGGCGTAGGCGTTGCGTCCCCACAACATAAACACCATTCCGCGCCGTCTTTTGTTAAGATACTTTATCACCGCGTCGGTAAATATCTCCCAACCCTTGTCCTTGTGCGAATTGGGTCGTCCTTCCACCACGGTGAGTACCGTGTTCATAAGCAACACGCCCTGCTCCGCCCACGGAGTGAGGTCGCCGCCCTTTATACAGCTGGGACTGCCCGTGTCGTTCTCTATCTCGCGGAAAATGTTGACGAGGCTCATAGGCACGTCGACGCCTTGCGGCACGGAAAAGCTCATTCCCATTGCCTGTCCCGGATTGTAATAGGGGTCCTGCCCCAATATTACGACGTTTACGTCGTCGTATGCCGTGTGATCGAAGGCGTTGAGGATAAGTCTTTTGGGCGGATAAACGCGCTTGGAGGCATATTCCTCCACCAAAAACTTTTTAAGCTCGACAAAATACGGTTTGGCAAATTCTCCGAGAAACAACTCGTCCCAT
The DNA here is from genome assembly GCA_947589685.1 of uncultured Clostridia bacterium. Taxonomy (GTDB): domain Bacteria; phylum Bacillota; class Clostridia; order Christensenellales; family CAG-314; genus Fimimonas. Next base: position 7,189 of record CANQCN010000003.1, on the reverse strand, counting down.
CCGTTGTAACTGCGCCCCATTCAAATATCCTCCGAAACCTTCAACCCGACGTCCTTTTCCGCACGGATAACGTCGCCCTCTTTGAGACAGATCGTTTCGCCGTCCGCAAAATCCGCCACAACGCCGTTGATCTGCAATGAAATTTCGCCCCCATCCTGCGTTTTAAGCGTATATTTGCCCGCGGCAAGCTGCTTGCCCGCACCCACGTGGTACGCAAGCAGCGCAGTCATCACAAAGAAGTCGCCCTCTATCCGCAAAGTGGCGTTTTCCTCTCGCGAGGCGGCGATACGATCCAGCTTTTCCCTCTTCATGCTGCGGTACAGCAAAACAAACCGCACGGCAAGGGCGATCAACGCCGCAAGCGCTATCACCGACAGCGCCCATGGAAACCAATCGACAAAAGCCGTCGCAAAAAGCATATTTCTCTCCGTTTCTTTCAAAATAACTTTTTATAAGTATACACTATATCGCCCGATTTGTCCATACCATTTTGACAAAGCGCGTGTGCGGACATACGATTGACACAATGCGCAAAAAAGATTATAATTTAACAAAAAAATATAAAGGAGGCACTATGTACAAATTTCAAAAAGGCTTTTACTCCGACGTGCGTATAGAGGATCGCTTTGCAACACAAATCCGCTTGCAAAACGGACAGCTGCACGAAGCCAAGGTGACCGCCGAGAAAAAAGCTTTTGTTCGCGTGTTTGACGGGAAAATGTGGTACTACACTTCCACCGACGACGTTAACGCAATTCAACAGGCGCTGGACGAATTGTACTCCTACGCGCATGCCGACGAAAATATCGAAAGCAATCCGATAGTTTCGCGCTACCAGGTAAACGAGGACGTAAAAATCGTGTTTGCCGATCGCTGTGTGAAAGACGTTCCGTTTGAACAAAAATTGAAGCTCATCACGGAAACGGATGGCAAGCTGACAGGTTCTCTGTGCAATTACAAAAGCGCACAGTATCTTGACAGATACTCCTTGTACGAATTTTACTCTTCCAAGGGTGCGGATATCAAATACGACTTTCAAACCTGCGGCGTAGCTTACGGTATGGCGTTTGCTTATGGAGAGGATACCATGCAGGAACAGCTGAGCAAGGCGCGCACGGAATTTTCGCTGCTTAAATACACCGACGAGGAGCTGCACGACTTTGTCGCACGCTGCGAGGACTACATACAACGCGCCAAGCCCGTTGAGGCGGGCAGCTATCCCGTGGTGCTTGCTCCGATAGTTACGGGCGTATTTGCGCACGAAAGCTTCGGGCATAAGTCGGAAAGCGACTTTATGCTGGGCGACGAGGCTATGGCAAAGGAATGGACCATCGGCAAACGGGTGGGAAGCCCGATACTTACCATTCGCGAAAGCGGCGTGTTTGAGGGCAGCGGCTATGTGCCCTACGACGACGAAGGCACCGCGGCTACGGATACCTATCTGATCAAAAACGGCGTTCTTTCCGGAAGGCTGCACAGCGCAACCACCGCCGCCGCATTGAATGAACAACTTACGGGAAATGCGCGCGCCATCAACTGCGACTACGAACCAATCGTGCGCATGACCACCACCTTTGTGGAGGCGGGCGACAGCACCTTTGACGAGCTTATCGCCCCGATAAAGCACGGCTACTACATCTACGACGTCAAGCACGGCAGCGGAATGTCAACGTTTACGATCGCTCCCAGCATAGCCTACGAAATAGTGGACGGCAAGGTGGGAGACCCCGTCAAAATAGCAGTACTGACCGGCAACGTGTTTGAAACGCTGGGACTTATCGACGGCGTCGGTAACGACAGAGAGCTGCTGAGTTTTGTAACCGGCGGCTGCGGCAAAATGGAACAATACCCACTCAACGTAGGAATGGGCGGACCGCATATTCGCGTGTCCAAAATGAACGTGCAATAAGGAGGCGTCGTATGAAAACGGAAAAATTGATATCAAAAGAATCTAACAGATGTCTCAACGTAGTGGCGAATCACGTAGAAAGCTTGCGTATAAACAACAGCACGCAAAACACGTTTCGCATATACGACCAAGGCATGATAGGGGTCGAAGGCTCTCTCGGCGAAGCAAATTGGACAGAGCTGGAACAGTCGGCGACCGCCAAGCTGGCGCAGGGAATCGACTATCCCGAAACGCATACAGACAAACGCACCTTGACGATAGACGCCACAAAGCACGTTTTTGACGAACAAGACTTTATTCCTGCCGTTCAGCATCTTCTTGACAGATTGGGGGCGGAAAATCCGCAGTTTTTGTTCTCCAACAAGGTACAGCTCAACAGCAGCGAGGACAGCTACGAAAACAGCGACGGCGAACGCTACCTCTATCGCGGCAATCAATTTTTGCTTTCGTTGGCGATCAAGCTCAAAGGTTCGCCCAACATAATGGACGAAGGCTACGGCTGCGAAAGTCTCGACTTCGACGAGGACGCCATTTGCCGCGACGTCAAGCTCGTGTGCGACGCCTTTTTGACAAAATTGCCCCACGTCCAAGAGGAGGAAGTGACGGTGATAGGCGGATTTGAACCGTTGCAATACGCTATCCAACACCTGATCGCCGATCTGTACTTCAACCATGCTTCTCTGTTTGACGGCAAGCTGGGACAAAAGCTTTTCAGCGACAAGCTTTCGCTTGCAATCAACCGCAACCCCGCCGAGCAAATAAATTTGCCGTTTTTCGATGCCGAAGGCGTAGTAAACGACGGCTATGTAAACTACCTTGTCAAAAACGGCGTTTTGGAAAGATTGCTCACCTGCAAAAAATCCGCCGCGCAATACAACACTGCGAACCTTGGCTCCGCCGCCGCAAGCTACAACGGCGTACCCAACGTGGGCGCAAGCGGTTTGGACATAGTAAACACGGCAAAGGATCTTGCCGAAATCGTAACCGGCAGGGCAATATATATTTCCGATACGGGCGGAGGAGACATGACCCCCAGCGGAGATATAAGTATGCCCGTTATGACAGCCTACCTCTATGAGGACGGCAAGCTGCTGGGAAAGCTTCCCGAATTTGCCGTTTCCTGCAATATATTTGAAGTGCTGAACAACGGATTTCTCGGCGTAACGGAAAAAGGTTTGTTTGAGTTCGGTAAGCATAAGTACCTTGTGTACAAAGCTAAAATCGTCAACAAGGCATAGTCGCCGCGATACCGATTTGACCGCACTGCCTTGCATTACAAATATAGTGGTAAATAAAATAATTTAATCCCAAACACAAAATTGTCCTGCAAAACGAATCGTACTTCATATTGCAGGACAATTTTATTTTAAAAATTCATATCCGCGAGATCATCTGTAAAGAAACAGCGGTATGGTGTGATCGCGGTCGGCGATTTGAGCCACAAAATCGATTTCGTAGCGATGATAACGGGTGTAGGTCTCCGCCTTTGTGAGAGTGATCTCCACTATCCGCATATCGGGGTTGGACTCCGTAACGTAATCGGAGTAGTTTAGCCCGAATTGCTTTTTGAGCGTCTTGCGCAAGGAGGCGTTTTGCTGATCCAACGGATGACCGAGGCTGCGGGCGACTCCCTGCATATTGTGCGAGCCGTGGCACAAGCCCACATTGGGGCACTTGGCGATATGTTCGAGCAAAGTGTTGCCCTTTTTGCCCAACACGTAAAATTTGCCCTGATGATAGTAAGCGTTGAGATCCCGCGCTGCCACTTCGCCGTCGGCGGCGGAAGCCACGCTCATCTCCACCACGTGATTGAAATTTTCCTCCATTACTTGCAAGGATCTTGCATAAATTTGCTGTTTATCCATAGCGTTTCCTCCCGTGCGCATTGCTGATTATATTGTAGCAAAGCGCAAAAACAAAGTCAATACGCAAATTTGCAAAAAAAATTCTTCCCGAAGGTTTCGGGAAGAAAATTTTTTGCGTCAGGCGTTAAGCTCGGCGAGCATATCGTTTACGTCCACGCCGTGAACTGCCGCAGCCTCTTCGACGGTTTCGGTATGAGCCATGAGGCAATGAATGCAACCCATGCCGTAGCGTCCGAACACGCGCGCAGCCTCAGGCTTCACCTGTAACACTTCGACAATTTTCATATCCTTTGTTATCATGACATATCTCCTTGTTGAAATTTTTTTGCAATGCTATTGTACAACAGTATGAGCAATTTTGCAAGCGAAAATGCACTTGCACCCACAAATAAATCGGGCGTGACGGCAACAAGCAAAAAGGGTCGTTTGGCACTTGCGTCGCCTCGCGTGCGCGGAAAAACGGCTTTTTTTTCGCTGTGAAAACAAATTTTCAACAAAAATCAAAATATGCTTGCAATTATTATAATTTTGGGTATAATAATAAACAAGGACAAAAAAGGTGATATTATGCAAAAATTCGTAAACCGAAAAACAGAATTGGAAACGCTTGAAAAACAATACAACAGCGAATCGTCGTCATTGGTAATAGTTTACGGGCGCAGGCGCGTGGGCAAAACGGCTCTTTTAAGCGAGTTTCTGAAATTGCACAAGGATTCGATTTATTTTCTTGCCACCGAAGAATCCGAACTCCAAAATCTGAATTACTTCAAATCGCAGGTCGCGGACTTTGTCGGCAACGAGCTGCTTCGTTCCGCGACGGCGGATTGGTTTACCATATTCAAAACGTTGCTTGCCCACCAAACGGAAAGCAAAAAGATCGTTGTGTTTGACGAATTTCAATATATCGGGCAGTCCAATTCGGCTTTTCCGTCCGTATTGCAAAAAATTTGGGACACAATGCTTAAAGACGCAAATATAATGCTTATTTTGTGCGGTTCGCTCGTGTCGCTGATGAAATCGCAGACGCTCGACTACGCAAGCCCTTTGTACGGCAGAAGAACGGCGCAAATTAGGTTGAAGCAAATTTCCTTTAAGCACTACAATGAGTTTTATGACGGAAAAAGCGACAAAGAGCTGTTGCCGTTTTTTGCGGTGACGGGCGGGGTCCCGAAGTATATCGAAACATTTCGCGGATACGACGATATATATACCGCGATAAGACAAAATATATTAAACGCACAAAGCTTTCTGTACGAAGAGCCCTACTTTTTGTTGCAAAAGGAAGTAAGCGAAATAGGCAGTTACTTTTCTCTCATCAAGGCGATCGCAATGGGCAATCGCAAGCTTTCGGATATAGCCGCATGCTTGGGAGCCAAGCAAACAAGTCTGACCAAATATTTGAAGGTACTTACCGATCTCGATTTGATAGAGCGCGAAGTCCCCGTCACCGAGCCTGCGCCCGAAAAGAGCAAAAGCGGACTTTATCGCATAACGGACAATTTCATCGCATTTTGGTTCAAATTTGTTTATCCGTACAGAGCCTATCTCGAAAAGGGCGAAACAGAATATGTTTTGTCGCAAATAAAAAAAGGCTTTGTGCAAAACTTTGTTTCCTTTGTTTACGAGGACGTCTGTCGAGACAAAATGTGGGAGCTTTCTGCGGCAAACGTCTGGGATTTCCGCTTTGATAAAGTAGGCAGGTATTGGGGCTCAAAAACAGGAGAGATCGATATCGTCGCCATTGACACGGTCGGCAAAAATCTTGTGTTGGGAGAATGCAAATTTACCGATTCGCCAAAGGGACTATCCGTATTGCACGACTTACAAGCAAAGACAAATGCGATATGCCAACTGACGGGCGCAACCAATGTTCGATACATAGTTTTCAGCACGGCGGGCTACACCCAAGGTTTGCTGGACGAGGCGCAAAAGACGGGGACTATATACCTGGCTTGATCCGCCGCGGCGCGCAGACAGTTTCAGTTGTCGACAAATTGTAATCAACTGAGGATCGCGCCTATTTATCTACGCCCAAAACGGGCGCGAACGCCCGTGGGCTTGCACCCCAACGATTTTTCAATACCACGTACCGTGTTTATTGTTGCCGACAATTGTCTATCATGCTGATACTTGATTTACGAATTTCAGGCTTAAAACCCGTACAAAACGCGGTTTTGAGCCTCTTTTATTGTCGTTTAACGATTTTTGCCGATCGTTGCAGTCAGTTCGGAAACGCTCTTTCCCCGATAAAATTTGTAGATGTGACCGTCGGGTGCAAAATTCGCAATGCCTATTGCCGATAACGGCAAAAAACAACAAAAATCAGAAGCGATAGCTCTTGTTTTTTTGCCGATTTTGTGCTATACTTATCGTGAGGTGATTTTGAATGAAATATCTGTCCGTGACCGAAACGGCAAAAAAGTGGAATTTGTCCGAACGAAGCGTTCGGAATTACTGCGCGCACGGGAAAATCGACGGCGCTTTTCTGACGGGAAAAACGTGGAATATCCCCGAAAACGCGCAAAAGCCCGATCGGATCAATAAAAAATCGACCGCTCCCACCACTCTTTTGGAAGTGCTGACCGCCGAGAAAAACGCGAAACTTTCGGGCGGCATCTATCATAAAGTCCAGATAGAATTGACCTACAATTCCAACCATATCGAGGGAAGCCGCCTCACGCACGACCAAACGCGGTACATTTTCGAGACGAACACGATCGGGATCGACGGCGGCTCGATAAAAGTGGACGACATCGTTGAAACGGCGAACCATTTCAGGTGTATCGACCTTGTGATCGAGAGCGCGAAAAAGCCGATCACCGAGGCTTTCATCAAAGAACTGCACCGCACACTGAAAAACGGAACGACCGACTCGCGTGAGTCTTGGTTTGCCGTCGGCGACTACAAAACGCTCCCCAACACCGTCGGGGATATGTACACGGCAAGACCCGAAGAAGTTGCGAAAAAGATGAAGGAACTGCTTGTTGCATACAACTCAAACAAAGAAAAGTCCTTTGACGACCTGTTGGATTTCCATTACCGTTTCGAGTGTATCCATCCCTTTCAGGACGGCAACGGCAGGATCGGGCGGCTGCTTCTCTTCAAGGAGTGCCTGAAATACAATATCGTGCCGTTCATCATCGACGAGGAGTTGAAGCTGTTCTACTACCGCGGCTTGAAAGAATGGGTCGGCGAACGCGGATATTTGCGCGATACCTGCCTTGCCGCACAGGACAAATTCAAAGTTTGGCTCGATTACTTCAAGGTGAAATACTGAATCCATATACGCAAAGTAAATATCTATGAAAGTAGAGTTTATTGTTGAAAAAAAGGATACTGTATTTCGAAAATACTGTTCTCGGAGCCATTGCGCGGCAAGCAAAAATTAGTGGCGGAGAGAACGGGATTTGTAAGG
>CANQCN010000002.1 GCA_947589685.1 uncultured Clostridia bacterium | reverse complement strand
GGCAGATCGCCCTTATGTTCCAAGCGGACGGCATTGCCGAAGCGATCGGCAAGATAGTTGCGCTCGTTTCGGATACGAATACCTCTGATACGAAGTTCGACGTCAAGGAATTGCTTTCCAAGCTGAGCTTCGATCTCACGGGCGAAAAACCCGCGATCGAGTTCCTTTCCGACGGCGCGGAGATTTCCGTCAACTTCACAAACACCGACGGCGTGTTGAGCTTCGGTTCGCTTACCGCGACCTTCGGCGACGTCGCGCTCACCGCCAATATGCAAACCCCGTCCGAGATCGTCGGACCCTCCGAAAACGACGATGACTACGCCGACGGCAACAAGCTGCTCAACGTTCTTTACAACGTGCTTGAAGCTGCGCAGATCAAGTCGATAGTCAACGACAATGCGGGCGTAAACGCCTCGTTGGGGCTTGTTCTCGCGCTGGGCGGCAAACACTATGCTATCAATGCGGAAATATGGTACAACACGGATCTCAAAGTGACCTTTACCGTCAGTGACAAGGCGGACGGCAAGCCCGATCTGCCCCTCATTCAAGGTGAGGTCGTTCTCGCAAGCGAGTCGGACGGCAAAGTTCTGTATCTCGACGTCAACGGTATCAAGCAAGCGATAGACCTTGCTCCTGCAAGCGGCGACAGGGGCGAATTCCGCCTCGACGACCTTACCGACGCGCTCGAAAGCTATCGCGGGATACACGCCGCGGCGGACGCCGTCATCGACTTTGTTCAAGGACTTCCCGACAAGCTTGTCTCGCTCCGCACCGTATCCGACCTTGTGGGCGGCATTTCGCTCTACGACGACAACAATATTTTGCTCACCGTTGCCGGTTCCAAGCTGGGACTTGCAAGCGACGTTACGTTCACTGTCGGCGTTGACGACAACAAGCGTGCAAAGCTTGCCGCAAGCGAAATCGCCCTTGGCAACGACGGCAGCGGCGCACGGACCATTGCCGCAAGCTCGCTGAGCGCTTGTATCGTCGCTTACACGGGCTCGATCGAAGCGCCGAGCGGCGATTACCGCACGGATCTCAACATCGGCTTGACCTTCGGCGCGGACGACGCTCAAAAGCTTTCCGCCAACGTTCAATTGCGTATCGATCTGTACAACGAACGCATTTACGGCAAGGCAAGTCTCAAAGAAAACATCGCGTCGTTCGAAATCAAATCGGGCAAGCTTTTCGTAAAATCGGGCGAGACAAAGCTTATGCTCGATCTCAAAAACGACATAGGCAAAATAAAAACTTCTCTTGCTCAATTGGGCGTAACAATGCCCGAATTCGACCTCGGCGGCAGCGTTGCGGGCACGATCAAGTCGTTGCTTGACAGCCTCGGATACGCTCGTACGGACAACGGCTATTGCCTCGACCTCACATTCGGAGAGCTTACCGTAAAAGCCGACTTCAACGTCGGCGACGACGAAAACGTTTCTCTCGGTTCGCTCACCGTCGAGGGCGGAAGCTTCGAGGCGACTGCCAAGCAACAGGCTATCGGCGCGGACGTCAACGGACTGCCCGACGCGAAAGAAGGCGATTACTTCGATGCGGCGGACGCCCTCGGCGATCTTGCACCCGCTATCGGCGCGTTGATGAAAGCGAGTGGCTACTCCGTCAAATTGGATAGCGTCACGCTCACTTTGGGCGAAAACGTCTACAAGATCACCGCGACCATCACTACGCTCGGTTCGGACGTATATATAAAGATAGAGTCGATACATTACAACGGCAAAGCTCTCGTTGAGGGCGGCAATTTGTGGCTCTATGGCGGCAAGCTTTACGTTAACGTCGGCGGTATCAAACTCAGAGTCGCTCTTGACGGCGCCAAGGACGACCCCGAAGCAACGGCTTTGGAGGATATCGACGGCACGTTGGACGGCTTGAAAGGATACAACACGTACCTTGACGATCTGTTGGAGCTTGTCCGAGCCGTGGCGCACACCGATCTGCTGTCCCTCGACGTCACGAATATCGTGGGCGTAAAGCGCAGCGGCAACGGCTTGCAGCTCTCCGTCAACGAGGGCGCATTGACGTTAAAAGTAGACGGCAGCGATTGGACCGTTCCGGAGATCACCGCAACGGTGCAGCCCACGTCGGATAACAACGGTTTGACGCTTGTTCTCAACGGGTTTGCGTACAAAAATATCGCGCTTGAAATAAACAAGCTTACCGTTTCTGCCAACGACGGTTTCGTCGCTCCGTCGGACGATGAAGATTGGACCACCAACCTCGACATTTCCGTCAATGACGATTCGGGCGTAACCAACACAGTTCACGTCCGCGTCGACCTCGACAAAAAAGCGGTGTATGTCCGGATCGATTCGCAAGACGAGCGTAACGAGGCAACGGACAAGGCGATGTACAAGCTATTTGTCAAATACGACATAGGGCTCAACAAGCTGTGGATATCCAACCACGAAAACGCCCGCACGTCCGTCAACATAAGCGAGATCGGCAAGCTTGTCAACGAGGTGCAGAAGATAGTCAACCGTGTAGCCAAGGAGGGCAACAATTTCGACCTTCCCAACCTGTTCGGCGACGGGTTCGACCTTGCGGAAATACTCAGATCTCTTCGCTTTGTTCACGGCGAAAAGGGCGTCGGCGTAACATTGAACGCAATGGGCTTTGGCGTAGAAGCGTTGTTGAGCAACAGCAAGCTTACCGCCGACATCGACATAAGCAGCATATTCGACGGCACGACATTGACGTTGAAAGACGGCGTGGCGGACGCGCATAGCGATTTTGCAAAGGACATCGACGAAGACATAACGAAGAATGGAGCTTCCTACGTGTCGCTGGACGGCGTACTCGACGACTTGTTCTACGGTCGCACGGACGGCGAACTCAACACGACCGAAAGCGGCGTCATCTACGACCTTGTCAACACCAACGCCTGGCGGTTCGACTTTACGGATAACAAAGAAACCGAAACGACATCGGAGATCAACATAACCTCGAAAAACGAGCAAGGCGTCTCCGTCACCGACAGCTATCGCATACAGAGCGGCTCTTACATTGCGTTCTACTTCAACAAATCGGATACGGTATTCAGTATGAACACCCTCATCGACACCTTCAAGAAGGACAAACAAGAGGGTTACGCAATGCTGTTCGACCTGCTCAATTCGTTGCAACTCAGGGCAAAGTTCACGCTGTTGAAGAAAGCCAACGGCGAAAGCAACTACAACGAGATGGTCATTCTCGACGTGGCGTTGCTGCGCACGCAGCAGACCGTCTACGAGGGCAACAAGATGACAGTCAAGCCCAAGTCGCGTTTGTACGTCAGCTACGACACAAGCAGCAATCGCGACGGTGTGCTTCGCGCTACGTTGAACCTCGATTCGTTGCAGGATGTGATAGGTCTCAAAGACGCGTTGGACAGCGTATTGAACGGAGCTATCGGCAAGCTTGTCGACAGCGTCCAAAGTATGATCTCGGAAGCGCAGAGCAACATGCCCAAGTTGCAGTTGGGACGCGTGGCGCGGCTCATCAAGTCCGTTTCTTACGGCGGTTATCCCAACAATTTCGACATTGCGTTGCGCGGTTCGGCGTTTAGCGACAAGCTGGGCGACATCAACCTCGACGTACAACCCTGCATAAACAACACAACTAACGGCAATCCCGTCGGCAACGGACTTCTCGTCAACAATCTGAAATTGTCCTACGACGGCATATCGATAGACCTCAACAACGTAAGCGTCACCGCCTCGCCTTTCCACGGCGACAAGGGCGAAGACTCTACCGCCGACACGCGCACGTACGACTACGTCGATCAATGTATCAACGCATACCTCGCGGACAATGACACGAACGGCGACGCTACGGGCAGCCCAAGCACAGCGGAAAACTTCAACAAGTACAACGTAAGCGGTCACAATATGGGCAACCATATGGATATGGACAGCATCTACGAACTTGCCGCCGCGCTTGTGATAACCGCAGGTAACGAGGATACAAGCGGCAGAAGGTCGTTTGAAATAAAGGGTACTCTGCATATCGACATATTGTCTATATACAACGTTGATATAGACATGACAATGTATGCCGATATAGACGAACATGGCGACAGTTACTTCGCAGTACGATTGGTACGACCGGACAAAAACGTATTTGAAGACAAAGGCGGCAACTCATACTTAACATTTGCTACAAACGGAGGAAATCCCGTATTTAATATTTATAGGGATTCGCGGTTGAACAACAGATGTCCGCAATGCGGCTCTACAAACATTAAGTATAGATTTGACTTTACGTTTAAGTACGATTGCAATAATTGCGGCGCAAAGAAAATCAAGCCTGTGGATAACAAGTTGGACTCGGACTTTGATATGAAATACGCATATAACGAGACGAACATCTCACCGGAAGTATTTCTCGACAACTTGATACAAAACAAAAGGTATCTGTTCGAATTGCTCAACTTTGAAAGCACTATTGAAAATCTGATAATCGACAAGATCAACGATCCCAATGCTAAGGTGTTCGGTGTGGACTACGGTATAGAGGATATTCTGGATACGGGCGAGTCCTACAACTACGGCGACGCCACCGACAACAAAGGTAATGCGGTCGCTGGATACAAACAGTTCGAGATCAAAGCCAATTTGAGTCCCATTTCCAGTGCATTGGGTACGTTGGATGTTAAGATCCATCATTCTGGCAGTTTTGAAGGGTTGATGTGGTTTAACAAAGAAACCGGTCGTTATGAGTATAAAGCCGACAAGTTGGCAGCAATCAAGCTGAAAAGATTGTGTGGCGGACTGAACATAATCAGTATTGTACATATCAATTTCGACCTCGACCACACAACGCCGGGATACGGTACCGCTTGGTACTTTACTTCCGACTTGAAACAAATGTGGAAAAACCCCAACGTTTGGGCAGATGGCTACACCGTCTGATCCGATATTCACAAAATCAAAGCGCCTGCACTCCAAGCGGGCGCTTTACTTTTACGCATTTGAACATATCGCACTTGCTCATATGTGCATATTGGCAAAGTGGTGCAAAGTCTTGACTTTTAACGTCGCTTGCGGCAAAAGTGCATAAAAAAGCTCTATATAAAGGTCGATCATATACTCGAAATAATTTTTTTCAGTTGCATACTTCATATCTGCGAATAGGGGTGGGCGGTCGGGGACCTTGTGACACCCAAGTGAGAGTATTCGATGAAAAATAATCTGCAACAAGGGTGCCGCACAAATAAAGCTTTTTGATAAAAAATATTGCTTTTGATTGACCCAATACACAAGGCGCAAGGGTGTTCCAACGCAAAATAATCTGCAACGAGGGTGGCGCACAAGTCTATTTGTGTTTGACTAAAATGTGCGACGCCCGAAGCGAAGCCTTTTTGCGCGGAATACCCGCGCGCCGTAAAATCAACAAAAAAAGGTCACCGCACAAAATTGATTTGTACGGCGCCCGTCGTGAAGCCCTTTTTCACCGAATGTACGAGTCGGCTTATTTTAATGGCAAGCTCACCTTTGGCATCAATTCCGCCAAGGTGTACACCTCGTATTCGTCGTAGCTTTTGCCGAGAATTATCTCAAATTGCTGCGGGCAAAATTCCGCCATAACTTGTCTGCACACGCCGCAGGGTGGGCACACGTCCCCCTTGCCTATCTCGGTGTTAACGTCGTTGCCTACTATGGCAATTGCGGCAAAGTCTCGTTCGCCCTCCGATACCGCTTTGAATATCGCCACGCGTTCGGCGCACACGGTGGGGGTAAACGTGTTGTTTTCGATGTTGCATCCGCGATAAATTTTTCCGCTTTTTGTCAGCAAAGCCGCGCCGACCGACCAATGAGAGTAGGGACAGTAAGCGCGCTTTTGCGCCTCGTAAGCTTCTTTTACCAATGCTTTGTAGTCTGTCATATCGGGTCAATCTCCTCTTGGATATTATTAAAGGTGGATATATATTTTAATATATGTAACTTCAAATGTCAATACCCGATTTTTTGAAATTCGCAAGCGGCGATCATCGGCGCAAGCGCGCAATTTTTCACATTTTTTGCGGGAAACGACGACATTTTAGTTGACAATATTCTTTACGTATGTTATCATACTCTTGCACTTCTGAATGGGGTGTAATTTTTTGCGTGCGCAATTTTTTATCGTTGCGACACAAACAGGAGAAAATTATGGCAGCGAAGAAAGGTAACAGAGTCAAGGTTGTGCTTGCGTGCAGCGAGTGCAAACAACGCAACTACGACACTTTCAAAAACAGCAAAAATACCACCGACAGATTGGAACGCAACAAGTATTGCAGATTTTGCAAAAAGCATACCGTTCACAGAGAAGCTAAGTAAGGAGATAGTCATATGGCTGCACAACAAAAAGCAAAAAGACCCAACGTTTTCAAACGTCTTGGTTCCTTCTTTGTGAAGAGCTGGTCCGAGCTTAAAAAGGTAACCTGGCCCACATTCAAGACCGTGCTTAAAAACCTCGGTATTGTTTTGCTCATCACTTTGGTGTTCGGCGTCATCATTTTGATCGCGGATATGTTGTTCGCCAATCTGTTCATCACCCTTCCCGGTGCGGGTCACCGTTGGGTATGGCCCTGGAACAGCTGACGTTTGGAGATACAAATGGCATCAAACGAAGCAAAGTGGTATATTTTGCACACCTATTCGGGCTACGAAAGTCTGGTAAAAAAGTCCATTGAGCAAATGGTGGAAAACGGCAATTTGCAGGACGTTATCCTGGATACCAAGATCCCCACCGAAACGCTCATCGAGGACCGCAACGGCAAGTTGAAAGCCTACGAAGCCAAGGTAATGCCCGGATATGTGTTCATAAAGCTTGTCTATTCTTCGCAGCTTTGGTTCATGCTCACCAACACCCGCGGCGTAACGGGTTTCGTCGGTCCCAACGGCAAGGCGTGGCCTCTTACCGAGGACGAAGTCAAGCGCCTTCGCCTGGAAGATCCCGTGGTGGACTTCTCTATGACGGTCGGCGACAGCGTCAAGGTCATTGCCGGTCCTTTCGAAGGGTTGGTCGGCGTGATAAAGAGCGTCGACGCACCCCACCAAAAGGCGCAAGTGGTGCTGAATATGTTCGGTCGCGAAACGGCGGTGGATATGGACTTTATTCAGTTGGAAAAGATCTCCAATCCCACAACTACGGTAGTGGATGAGGATTAGTTTTTTCGCGCGCACGGCGTAACAGTGCATATGGGAGAAGCGGCAAAAAATCTATCCGTCGCTTCGCTGAACCACGAACAGGAGGAAATCACAATGGCAAAGAAAGTAACAGCGGTCGTAAAACTGCAACTTCCTGCCGGCAAAGCCACACCGGCTCCCCCGGTAGGCTCTGCGCTCGGTCCTCACGGGATCAACATTCCCGGTTTTACCAAGGACTTCAACGCAAAGACGGCAGACAAAGCGGGACTCATCATTCCCGTTATCGTAACGATTTATCAGGATCACAGCTTCACGTTTGTGTTAAAGACGCCCCCCGCACCCGTGCTTATCAAAAAGGCATGCGGTATCGAAAGCGGCAGCGCGGCGCCCAACAAAACGAAAGTGGCAAAGATCACAAAGGCTCAGATCGAAGAAATTGCAAAGCTCAAAATGGTTGACCTCAATGCGGCAACTCTCGAAGCGGCATGCTCTATGATCGCAGGTACCGCCCGTTCTATGGGCGTGACCGTTGTAGACTGACGGAGGTGCGCAATGGGAAAGAAATATACCGACGCTTTGAAACAAATCGACAGAACAAAGCAATACGACCTTGCCGAAGCGATCGACCTTGCGGTAAAGATTGCTCCCGCCAAGTTTGACGAAACAATGGAGCTGCACGTAAAATTGGGAGTAGACCCCCGTCATGCCGACCAACAGGTCCGCGGCGTGGTGGTGCTTCCCAACGGAACGGGCAAAACCGTGCGCGTGTTGGTCATCGCCAAGGGCGCAAAAGCCGACGAAGCCACCGCTGCGGGCGCAGATTACGTCGGTGCGGAAGAATACATCGACAAGATACAAAAAGAAAATTGGTTTGACTTTGACGTAATGATTACAACTCCCGATATGATGGGTCTTGTAGGTCGTATGGGTAGAGTACTCGGTCCCAAGGGATTGATGCCCAACCCCAAGAGCGGAACAGTCACTATGGACGTAGCCAAGGCTATTTCCGACGTCAAGGCAGGTAAAGTCGAATATCGCGTGGACAAACAAGCCATCTGCCACGTCATTTTCGGCAAAAAGTCTTTCGGCACGGAAAAACTTACGGAAAACGCCACGACCATTATGGACGCCATCATCAAGGCAAAGCCCGCGGCAGCCAAGGGAACATATCTCAAATCGGTCGCTATCGCGTCCACAATGGGACCCGGCGTCAAGGTAAGCTACAAGTAAGCCTTGAAACCATCAATTTAATACGACCCCACCGTTCCAAAGACAGCAAGTAACAGTAAATCTTGCCGAGGTACACGAAAAGGTTGACAAGTCTGTACAGACTCCTGCCCTTGTACCTTACGGTGCAAGGGTTTTGTATTGCTCCATCTGCAAGTCGATATGGAGTACGAAAAAATTTAACAGGAGGAAACAAAATGGATCACGAACGTCATCACGGACATCTCAGTCCCACGCAGCAGATTAAGCGCGAACAAGTGGAAGAAATAAAGACTATCATCGAAAACAGCCACTCCTTCGTAATCATCGACTACAAAGGATTGACGGTTGCCCAGGATACCGAATTCCGTTCCGAATTTCGCAAAAACGGCGTTGAATACAAGGTACTCAAAAACACCCTCGTACGCAAGGCTCTCAACGAACTCGGCTACACGGAGTTTGACGAGGCTTTGAACGGACCCAGCGCATTTGCTTTCGGTACGCAAGACGCAGTAGCCCCCGCAAAGGTTGCGGTAGAAGGCGTCAAAAAGTACAACAAGATGCAGGTAAAGTGCGGCATGTTCGACAAGAAATTCGCCGACGCAGCCACTTGCGAAGCTATGTCCAAGGTTCCCGGCAGAGAAACGTTGCTTGCAATGTTGGTATCTGTCCTCTCCGCACCTATGCGCGGACTTGCGGTTGCGCTCAACGCAGTCGCGGAAAAGAAGGCGTAATACGCGCCACACACGGTACGCCTTCGCCCGAGAGAGGCAAAAAAATATTATCAATAAACAAGGAGAAATCACAATGGATACAAAGAAATTTATCGAAGAGATCAGCAGTCTCTCTGTATTGGAACTCAATGAGCTTGTACACGCGATCGAAGAAGCGTTTGGCGTAAGCGCTGCCGCCCCTGTTGCGGTAGCAGGCGGCGCTGCTGCGGCAGCTGCTCCCGCTGCGGAAGAAAAGACGGAATTCGACGTTGTTTTGAAGAGCGTAGGCTCCGCAAACAAGATCGCCGTCATCAAGATCGTCCGCGAGCTTACAGGTCTCGGACTTGTCGAGGCGAAGAACGCCGTCGAGGGCGCTCCCACGACCTTGAAAGAAGCTCAACCCAAGGACGCTGCCGAAGCTATCGTCAAGCAGTTGACGGAGATCGGCGCCGAAGCGGAATTGAAGTAATCCTACCGACCACACGTGCGTCGGTCGATTGCTCCGTTACGCGCAAGCGATCGAATGTCCAATCGACATCTATCAAAAAAATCGACCTCCGTCAACGAGGTCGATTTTTTTCGATTGTTTTGTATTGAATTTTTCGTCGTGAACGCCGCCGATAGGCTACAATTTTATCGTTTTTTCTATCGTCTGTTTGTCTGCTTCGGGAAACACCGTTTGCAGGTGACGGACTATGCGACGGAAGCTTTCGGCGGGTTCGCGCTTGTATGCGGTGGTTATTTCGTCGTAACCGAAACGATATTCGGGAGTAGAGTATTCCGCCACGCCCCAACCGTAGGTTTTGCCCGTTTTGTCCGTCATGTAAACAAAGTCGCTTGTGTCCACATAGGTTTGCATTTGCAAGCGCGTGATCGCCGTTTCGAAACCCGTGTTGCCGCCCTTGCGGTAGTCGCACAGCTGTTTGAGTCGTTTGGATAGCAATTTGCCTTGATTTGTCACGGCAAGGTACAGTTCCGCCTCTTTTTTGGGCGCTATTCCCTCGTCCATTCGGCTGTCGAAGTCGTACCCGTCGCGGCGGTAGTTGGCAAAGTCTGCAAACCATTCTCGGCTGACGAAGCCCGCCTTGTTGCGAAAAAATTTCCCGTACAGACAGCCGCTGCGTATCACGGGACCCTTCCACTCCCACGGACCGTCCGCCGTATCGGAAAACCACAGCTCGGAGGGGCAGTTTTCTTCGACGGAAAACCCGACTGTTTCGTTGGCGAAAAAGGGCAAAAAGCCTATTTCGTTTACCAGCTTTGCGATAGCCTCGGCGCTATCGAGTTTGTAAAATTTCATAATGTAAACGGATTTGCCTTGTTCGGCAAAAAGCGCGTGCTTTTTTACGCCGCGATCAAACGTCGCTGTTTCGGATAATATCCACGACCTCGCCGATGTACATGGTGTGCGGCGCTTCGCCTTGGTAATAGCGGTCGACGGCGTCTTGCGGCATGGCGTTCAAATCAAGGTCCTGACGGTATATTTTTTTGCATACGAGCGTGGTGCAAGCCTCGCAAAAAGTCACCCCATTCGGCAAAAAACGCGGCGTAAGTCCGCTCAAAGCCACCTTGTCGCAATCTCTGCCCGACTTTGTGCCAAGCACGCCCAGCTCTTTTTTGTACTTTCCGTCAAAAAAGCTGACGGTAAAGTAATCGTTTCGTTCCATAAACCCGTGCGTGTAGCGGCAGGGTTTGACGTACACCGTGGCGACGGGTTTGGACCACAGCGTGCCCAATCCGCCCCAACCTATCGTCATCGTATTGAAGCTTTGTTTATCGCCGGCTGTTACCAGCGCCCAATCCTTGTTGAAAATTTGCAATGTGTTCAATTCCGGTTTCATATTTCACCTCAAATTACTATCATACCGAGCAGCGCGCCCAAGCCCCAGCCCAACAAAGTGCCGATCGCAAGTCCGAGCGTACCGCAGATCACGCCCGGCACTATCAAGTCGCGATCGCCGAAAGCGTTTGCCACGGGCGCGATAAAGGGCGGACCGTAGATACCCGCGGTGCTTGTTATCAATGCGGTGCCCGCGTCTATGCGGAAAATTTTGCACAGCAACAGATGCAGCAGTATCACCGCCACTTGCGAGCAGGCAAAAAACGCCAACGTGGGCAATATCTCGCGCACCAGCTGCGATACGTCGATACTCATCTACAAGCCCAACGAAAAAACCAGCACCATATATTGACCTATTTGATAAGGTCCCTTTACGCGGCGTATCGGTTTGACGAAGCTGAACGCAATGCCGAGTATCGAAACGGTCAATATTATGTACAAACTGCCTTGCATGTCGCCGTTGATGAGAATTTCCAAACCAACGCCCGATCCGAGGCACGCCACCGCAAGCAAAATTACCGCAAGCAGTTTTGCGATAGATTTTTTGTCGCGCGGAATAGACGCAAAATCGTATTCTTCGGCGGCGCCGCTGACATCTTGCATATACGCGCCGTCGCTCTCCAAAGGTTGGCGTCTGTCGTTATGCGGCTTTTTGTCTCCGAGAAACCGCTTGTACAGCGGTTTGATAACGGTCAATATCAACAAAAAGTACACCCCACCCACAAAAAAGTCGGATATTTGCGCCGCTGCGATCAAGTCGGACGAGTCATTGCCCATCAGCGCCTTGGCAATGGCGATCATATTCGGCGTTCCGCCCGTGTACAGCCCCGTTGTCATTCCGGACAGCACGTTTGCGTTGCCGAGTCCCGCCGCATTCGCAGCAAAAAACGACGCAACGGACACCGCCATGGCGGAAAAAATGACCAATACAAAGGAAATCACGGTGCTTTTTGCCAGATAGCGTACGCTGCCTATATCGAACGTGAACAAAATCAGCGGAATGGCTATCGCCACAAACACGCTGCTTACCGTTTCCGTCAGTCCCCTGTCGTAGGGAATGGGTATCACCGAAACGATCAATCCCAGCAAATAACATAGCGCGATAGCCCCGATAAATCCCAAAAACTTTACTTTTTTTACCGACCAAAGTATAAAAGCCGGCATTGCAAGCATAAAAATCAACGCCAAAACGGTGCAAACCGTCTGCCAAGGCGAGCTTGCCGCCAACAGCAAATACATATCTATATCTCCTTGTAATACAAGCGGTATCTGCGCGCAAGCGAGCCTCCCACGCTTTGCACTACGCTGTTGCTGGGCGCGTTGTTTTCCATAATGGTGCCCGCCTCCAACCGCGTTACTCCGTGCGCTTTAATGGCGTCCCCCAGCTTGCAGTACATCGACATCAGCATGCCCGTATTTTGGTATTTCGGCACGACGTATTGCAGCATTGCGCGCAACCCGTGAATTTTTTTGCGGTTCCGCAAAAATACGTGCAAGCCGCGCAGATCCAGCCGTCCGCGCATTTTTGCAAACAGCTCGAAGTAGTCGGGCAGAGCCATCAATATTCCCAACGGCTTATCGGTATCATTGTCGCGCGCGATGAGAATGTAGTCCTTGTTCAGGTATCTTTTCCAAGTCTTGACTATGGAGTTGAGCGCGTCGACAGAGGGAGCGTCTTGGTAGATAATGTCGTTGGTGGCGACCTGCATAACGGTGTGGAAGTCCGCTATATCGCGGTCGATGTTTTTCCAATCTACGGTATCCACGCGATAGTTGTATCTTTTGCGAGAAAATTCGTCCACGCGTTTTACGCGCAGATATTCGTTGTTTTGCAGATCGATCTTGTACTGCAAAGCGTCCGTTTGCTTTTTCATACCGTAGTTTGTCAGCAATTCGTCGTAGTAGGGCTTGTTGTAGGACGTAAACACCAGCGGCGGCGCGTCGAAACCGTCCACCAGAATGCCGCGGCGATTGTCCGGGTCGTGCGGAAAGTAAGTGCCCGACATATACTCCGCGCCCATTTGGCGCAACGTTTGCGCTGCTGCGTCAAGCAGCTCCTTGCACACGTCGTTGTCGTATACGCACTCGAACATGCAGAAAAATCCGCATTTATCCGTGCGGAGCTGTTTGTTTTTGTCCACGGTCAGCAAAATACGCGCCTGCGCTTTGTTTTCATTCGTGGATAGCAACGCAACATAGTTTTTATCTTCGAACAGCAGTTTGAACAGCGTCTTTGTCAAATCGCCTTTCATATAGGGTACGTAATTGGCGTCGCCGTCGTACAGTCTGTCGGGAAAATCCACAAACTTGCGCAGATTTCTTTTGTTTACTTTTTCGATCATTGTCTATACCTTACTTTACATATACGTTTGCCGCGGCGTGGGCGGCGCGGTCGTTTGCCGTTGCCGAAGCGCGTTCGTTGTCGGATGTTTCGGCTTTTATTTGTCGGTTTTTATACTTTTGAAAAGCGCAACGGGCTTTTCGCCGCTTTTATGAGACAGAACCCGACTTTATCTGCGAAAAGTCGGGTTCGTCGTGCGGTAGGGCGGCTAATCTACGACAATATTTATCTGAACGGCAATTTCCGCATAGAGCTTTACGGTGGCGGTGTAGTTGCCCGTCGCGCGAATAGGCTCTTTGAGTATGACCTGTTTTTTGTCCACGGTGTAGCCCATTTTGGACAGCTCGTCGGCTATTTCCTTGTTGGTTATGCTGCCGTACATTTTACCTTGCGAGCCGGTAGCGGCGGTTATGCGCACCGTTTGTCCTTTGAGACGCGCGGCGTCCTCGCGAGCTTTTTGCTGTTCGGCGGCTTTTTGTTTTTCTACCGCTTTGTTGTGTATTTCCACCGAGTTGATCTTGTCGGCGGTGGCAACCGCGCCCAAGCCGCGTTTGAGCAAAAAATTGTTTGCGTAGCCGTCGGACACATTGATAACGTCGCCTTTTTTCCCCTGACCTTTAACGTCGGCAAGCAGTAAAATTTTCATATCGACTCCTCCGTTGACCGCTGTATGCCTTTCGGCAAGCATATATATCTCAGTATACCACAAAATAGCGCTTTTCGTCAATAGGGCGCGGTATTGTTTTGGCGTAAATGGGCACACTTAGCGTAGGAGGTGTATTATGAAAAATCAACAGACCATCAATTGTGACGTTTGCGCGTGCAAGTATCACGACGGCATGCAAAATTGCTGCAAGCTTTCGCAAATCACCGTCACGCCCTCTACGGACTGTGAAACCGCGCATTACTGCGGCGACTACGTCCACAAGTAATAGCCGCCCCCGATATTCGGGGGTTACATACCCGCCTCAATTGCTTGACACTTTTTGTATCAAAAGCTACAATATCAGTGTAAATTTTCCATAGGAGCGGGACTCTATATGCTCAATCAGGTACACGGCGCCATCAAGATTTTTGCGGGAACTTCCGGTCGAACGCTTGCTCGGCAGATCTGCCAGCAGTTGGATGTGGAGCTTGGGCAGCTGGACGTGGGCAAGTTCAGCGACGGAGAAACAAGCGTCAACATACGCGAATCCGTCCGCGGCTGCGACGTATTTATCGTCCAATCCACCAACACGCCCGTCAATGACAACCTGATGGAGCTGTTGCTTATTTGCGACGCATGCAAACGCGCCTCCGCCGCTCGTATCACGGCGGTAATGCCCTATTTCGGCTACGCCCGTCAGGATCGTCAAGCGCACGCTCGCGACCCCATCTCCGCAAAGGTGGTGGCGGATATTATCCAGACTGCGGGCGCCAACCGCGTGCTGACAATGGATCTGCACAGCAGTCAGGTGCAGGGCTTTTTCAACATTCCCGTGGACAATTTGCTGGGCATGCCCGTGCTTACCAAGTACATCAAAAAGGTGGGCGTTCCCAAGGATCTCACCATCGTCAGTCCCGATACGGGCAGCGTGGTGCGCTCACGTGCAATGGCGTCGCGCTTCGAAGCGCCCCTTGCCATCAT
Organism: uncultured Clostridia bacterium; assembly: GCA_947589685.1. Classification (GTDB taxonomy): domain Bacteria; phylum Bacillota; class Clostridia; order Christensenellales; family CAG-314; genus Fimimonas. The sequence goes on along the minus strand of CANQCN010000002.1, from coordinate 48,842 downwards.
CGACAAGCGCCGTCCCCGCGCCAACGTAATGGAAGTGATGAACGTTATCGGCGACGTAAAAGGTCGCACCTGTCTGATGTTGGACGATATGATAGACACAGGCGGCACCATATGTCAGGGCGCTCAGGCGCTCGTCGAGCATGGCGCCAAGCAGGTCATCGCTTGCTGCACGCACCCCGTACTCAGCGGTCCCGCGATAGAACGGCTGCAACAAAGCGCCCTTTCCAAGGTCATCGTGTTGGACACAATCGAATTGCCTCCCGAAAAGCGCATCGACAAGATAGAAATAGTGTCGATAGCCGACATCTTTGCCGAGGCAATCGAGCGCGTTTACACGGACCTGCCGATGAGCAAGCTATTTGAGTAAAAGTCGCGTCGGGTATTCGGTGCAAAACGGCTTCGCTTCGCGCACTGCGTGCCCTCGTTGCAGATTATTTTGCGTTGGAACACCCTCGCTCCGTCGTCGCAGCTCGCCCTTGACATCACCGCCCGTGCCAATAAGCGCGGGCGGTATCGCTGTCGGGCGGCTGCTCCTCTCCCCATCAAGTCTCCTTTGTCGACTTGACGGGGACCCCGTTAGCCACCGTTCCATATAAGGCACACGGGCGCACGGAAAGGACAAGTGCGCCCTCACGTGGCAGCTACCAACACCACACCGTGGTGATTGGTTTAACGCGCCACGCCCCTTCGCCCACCCCCCCCATTCGCGGAGACACAGTCAACAACAGTGACAACAGACCTTCCCCGTCAATTGCGCAAAGCACAATTTACGGGGAAGGGGGACCACCGATAGGTGGTGGAAGAGGGGTGTAAGAAATCAACTTTTTTATTTTTCGGCGTGTTTCGACACGCCTTTTTGTTTTGCCTTGTATTCCGAGCGACGCTTTTGTCAACACTGCTAACGGTGAAAGTATGAAAAGATTTGCAGCGGTTTTTATTTTGACGGCGGTGATCGTCGGCGCGCTATGTTGCTTTTTGCCGCGTAAATTCGAGACGGTCGCGAGTCGTTTCGACGGTACGGCGTGCGTCTACTGTCGCAGCACGAGCCTGCCCTCGGTGGATATGGGCAACGGTCGTCTGGTGCGGTGCGACTGCGCGACGCTTGGCGACGTTCTCGAAATGTGCGACGGCGTGGACGGCGTAAGCGTCAGCTTTTGCGGCTCGTCGGAGGACGCGGAGCGCATTGCGGCAAGGCTTGCCGTTGCCGAAGTGAGCAGACAGGAATTGGACGGTTTGACGGTCGTCTGCGGGTACAGCGCCAAGATAGTCGGCTATGTGTGGCTGGGCGGCGCGCGGGTAAACGTGCAGATAGCTTTCAATCGAGGCGTAGTGACGGTGGGCAGTCCGCTTATACTCGGCGACTATTGACTTCGCCGCGGGCGAACGGACAAACGGCGAGCGCGGATAAAGCGCAATGATACATAGTCGATGTTATGTCAAAAAAGCATGTATAAACGCCGTGCAAATAGGAAAAACTTTCACCAAACAAATTTCGGAGGCAAACAATGAACAATAGCAACAGTAAACAACCAAACAAATTTACAAGGTTTTTACGCAACAACGCGGCGCTCTTGTTGCTGATATTTTGCGTATTGGCAATAACGGCGGTGGTGCTTGCCGTTACCTTGACAAGAAATAACAACAACGTCGTTCCCGACGATCCCGTATCGGGCAATCCCGACGATAACAAGCCGAGCGATGTCACGCCGGGCGACGATCAACCCACAACGCCGTCCAAGCAAAAAATCGACGTATATTTCAAGTCCCCTCTTGAATATACCAAGGTCGGGTTGGAATACACCTACGGACCCGATCATCTGTTTGTGTGGAAGCAAACGCTCAACGAATGGAGCGCGCACAAAGCGGTGGATCTTCACGCCGAGGAGGGCGCCGAGGTCACGGCAATGTACGACGGCACCGTCATCAAGGCGGATTCCACCTTCGGCAACGGCTACTACGTCACTATCGACCACGGCGACGGAGTCATCGCCACCTACGCTTCCTTGAAGGATCTCGAAGTAAAGGCGGGCGACAACGTAAAGCAAGGCGACGTGTTGGGTTATATAAGCACCACGGCAGAGTGCGAGTACAAGGAGGGACCGCACCTGCACCTCGAAGTGACGCTCAATGGAGAGGCGACAGACCCGATGCCCTATGTCAACGGCGAGGTTTATCGCACGATAGAAGTGGAAACGAAAGCGTAAAGGCTCTGCAAAACGCAACGGAACGGCTTAACAAGTCCGTTCCGTTTTTTTGTAGACAAAAAAGTGTTTGCTACAACAAAAGTTTGCACAAACACCTTTTTGAGCGGTGCTACAATGCGTGCATGAACGTTTACGTCGAGTACGTTGTTTGCGACAATTTCGTCTTGGACGCGCTGTTGCTGTGGGCGGCGGCGGTCACGCTGAAACTGCCCGTAAAAAAATGGCGGCTTGTCCTCGGCGGCGCGGTGGGGGCGGCATGCGCCGTGACGAGCGTTTATCTTGCGGGCGTGTGGCTGTATTTGTTGAAAGCGGCTTGCTTGTTTGCGATGTGCGCGGTAACCGTTGGTTTCGGCAAAAAACTTTTTTGGTATATTTTGCTAACCGTCGCATATACATTTGTTGCGGGCGGAGCCGTTGTCGGGCTGTTCAATCTCTTTCACGTGGACTACCTCAACGCCGACGGCGCATTTTACGAAATGAACGTGCCTCTTTTCGTCTATGTGTTGGCGGCGGCTGCGGTGGGATTTTTGTGTTACGGCATAGCCGTTTACGTCAAGCAGACGAAAAAAATCGCGCCCCATATCGTCAAAATAGCGGTCACGCTCAACAAACGATACGACGTTACGGGCTTTTGCGACAGCGGCAACAGCCTCAGCTACGACGGAACGCCCGTTTGCTTCGTCACGAAAAAGTTCGGCGGGTTTGCCGATTACTATGCGCGGCAGCTGCTCGAACGCAAATTTGTAAGCGTGCCCGTATCTACCGTGGCGGGGTCGGTCACCGTCAAGGCGGTGGAAGCGACGATATACGCTTGCGGCAAGCAGCGCAGGGTATATCTGGCGTTGCCCGCCGAAAAATGTCAAACGATCTACAACGTGCTGCTCAACAGCGAATTTTGCGGAGGTTAATATGAAGCTCATTCAACTACTGAAAAAATTACTCGACGATCTGCGCCTTTCGGACAGAGCGGTGCATTATCTGTGCGGAACGGAGGCGCTGCCCCACCCGCTGTCGGCGGAGGAAGAGGCGATCTTGCTGGACAAAATCGCCGAAGGGGACAACGAAGCCAAGGACAAGTTGGTGGAACACAACCTGCGGTTGGTGGTGTTTCTCGCCAAAAAGTTCGAAAGCAGCGGTCTCGATATGGAAGATCTGGTATCCGTCGGCACGATAGGTCTCATCAAAGCTATCAACAGTTTTCGGCGCGACAAGCAGATAAAGCTTGCCACCTACGCCAGCCGCTGTATCGAAAACGAAATTTTGATGTATCTGCGCAAGCTGTCCAAGCGCAAAACGGAAGTGAGCCTTGACGAGCCGCTAAACGTGGACGGCGAGGGCAACGAGCTGTTGCTTGCGGACATACTCGGCACGGACAGCGACGCAATCTACACTCATGTGGAAAACGAAGTGGAGCGCCAACTGCTGGAAGAGGGTTTGTCTCGGTTGAGCGCGCGCGAGCAGCAAATAATCGAAATGCGTTTCGGCTTGGACGGCGAGGACGAGCGCACGCAAAAAGAGGTCGCGGATATGTTGGGCATATCGCAAAGCTACATATCCCGTTTGGAAAAGAAGATAATCTCCCGCCTAAAAAAGGAGATCGGCAAGCTGGTATAAAAAATCCCGTCTCCGTTTGCCGCGGAGACGGGTTTTGCTTGTCTTTTTATTTGGTTTTTATAAACAGCAGCGCGGCGTTTTGCACGGGGTTGTTGGGGTCGTTGAAGCTTTGCGTTGGTATGTTGAGCAATTTCAGCAGATCCGTCATGCGTCTGCACCCGTAGTTGCGCGTGTCGAAGTCGGGATAGCGGTTTTGCAATATCGATCCTACGCGGCTGGCGGGTATAAGTCCGCTTTCTTCGTCGCTGTCCTCGATTATTTTGCGTATGGCGTCCTCGATCTCGTAAAGCGGCGTGGCGGAGTCCTCGCCGTTGTCCTTTTCGGGGCTAAGCTCGGCAAAAGCTTCCGTTTTCAACTCCGCGTCCTGCGCCGTTTTGGGGTCGGCGGCAGATTTGGTTTCCGCCTTTGCTTTTGTGTTGCCGCGGCGTTTCTTCGTAGCCGATTGCTCCGTTTTGGCTTTGGGCGCGTCCGCCGCTTTGGCTTGCTCCGTCTTGGCTTCCGCCTTGGCGGGTTTCTTTGCCTTGGCGGCTTTTTGCACGGCGGGCTTGTCGTCCGACAGCACGTCGATGTACTTGAACTGACTGCACGCCTTCACAAAGGGCACGGGCGTTTTGCGTTCGCCCATACCGATGACGATCTTGCCCGCCTCTCTCAGCCGCGTTGCCAGCTTGGTAAAGTCGCTGTCGCTGCTTGCCAGACAAAATCCGTCCACGTCGCCCGTGTACAGTATGTCCATGGCGTCTATTATCATGGCGGAGTCGGTGCTGTTTTTTCCGCTGGTGTAGCTGTACTGCTGCATAGGCGTCAAAGCGTATTCCAACAGCAATTTTTTCCAGCTTTGTTTCTCCGCCGTGGTCCAATCGCCGTAGATACGCTTTATCGTGGGCACGCCCACGTTGGTGATTTCGTCCATTATCGTCTTGACGTAGCGGTGAGACACGTTGTCGCTGTCGATCAGCACCGCAAATTTCTTTTCGTCCATAGTAAACTCCTTTCAACAAAAGCGACCGCACGTTTTTGCGGTCGCAGAACGTCGCCGATCGGCGACCAAAATTCTAAACCTGCGCGTTGCAGTTGACAATCGACGCCGAAACGGTATCGCGGTAGGTGGCTACTCCAAAGCTACCTCGTGGCACACGCTCAAACTGCTTAGTGCTGCTATGTCCCCATCCTGACACGGTTGACAGCGTCACGTTGCACAAGACCTTGGTATCAACACTCCTTGCCGTTTCCAGCTTTCCACGCCGAGAGCCGCCTGCAACATTCAGCCTCACTATGGCGGATTGTGAGCAACAGGGCACCGCCGGCTCCCCGCTTAGCGCAGTGACATCATTATACACTATCTTTTGCCAAATTGCAACCCTTTTCCGTCACCTTGCATATAGGTCTGTTTGTCGAAATATGTCGCAGTCGCTCAACTTTTTTACGATCGAGGCTCGTTTGACAAATATGATCGGTCGGCAACGTTATGAAACCTCTCGTAAGTCAGCGAAAAAGAAAAAATTATCGCATTTGATGGCTGGCAAGCGGGCGATACTCCTTTAACGCTCACCGACCCGATTCAAAATGCCGAATACCTTACCTATACTTATTGCTTCGAAACTTGGACGCGGTCGTGAGTGTGCGTGACGGCAACAATAAAAACAAGCGGTCATTACGTTCAAGTCAACAAACCGAAAGCTTTTCCGTCGTCGGTTGATGTTAAGCGCCGACTTGACTTGTATCCGCCGTTGTGCTACAATGTAACAAAAGGAGCAAGCGCATGGAGCAAAGCAAGATCGACAGAATAAACGAGCTGGCGCGCAAGTCCAAGACTCCCGCGGGGCTTACCGCGGAGGAAAAGGAAGAGCAATTTCGTCTGCGCCGCGAGTACATCGCCGAGTGGCGGGCGGCAACCGAGGCTACCCTCGACAATGTGTACGTGGTGGACGACAAGGGCAACGAGCGCAAGCTTCGCAAAAAAGATTGAACGACGTCGCAGGCAACTGCGGCGTTTTTTGTGGTAAAAACGGCATATATATAACACAATTTGCCCGACAAATATTGACAACGTGTCTCAATAATGATAAAATGCGAATATACAACAACGGACAAAACGCAAGCTTTGCGATATGTTCCGACCGCGGTCGGGGCAAAGGATGAAAGATGGATGAAAGTATTTTGACTCCCGTCAAGTCCTATTTCGACGAGTATCAAGCCAAAAACAAGCAGCTGACGGAACAATACTTCGACGATTTGGTCGGGCAGTCGGGCGTATCCCCTGAGGAAAACGCCGCGCTTATGGAGGAACGGGCAAAGGCGCTGGACAAATTGAAGGCTGCCGACGCCTACCTAAAAAAGTACAAAGGGCTCAAAATCTTTTTGATAGCGCTCAGCGTGATCTTGCCCTTTGCGGGCGTTATCGTTTGTCTCGGTATGTGGAACGATTCCTTGCGTTGGGTGGGCATACTTGTCGCGGTGCTGTGCGTTGCCGTTGCGGCGGCGTTGATAGCGATAGTGTGCGCCCTGCTCAACAAGCGCGTCAAGGAGGGCGGCAAAGCGGTTGCTGATCACAAACAAACCGTCGCGGATATAGAAAGCCGAGCCTGGCGGCAGATGCAGCCGCTCAACTCCAAATACGATTGGAATATCGTCAACGATCTCATCTACCGAACCGTTCCGCACATTCAACTCGACAAATATTTCGACGAGGAAAAGCTTGCGTACTTCGACAAGCATTGCACCCTTGCCGTTTACGGAGAGGACAGCTCGGCAGTGTGCGTAAAAAGCGGCAACAGCGACGGCAGACCCTTTTTGTACACGCGTTTTTTGCGCCAAAGCATGGTGCCTCACACCTACACGGGCACGCGCCTGGTCACCTGGACGGAGTGGGAGACGGATTCGCAAGGCAACAGACGCAGCGTCACCAAGTCGGAAACGCTCGTTGCCACTGTCGTCAAGCCCAAGCCCGATTACCGCTACGTGACCTATCTGTTTTTCGGCAGCGATGCGGCGGCGGATCTGCATTTCAGCCGAAAGCCCGTCGTGCCTGCTGACGCGGACGACAAGGACGTAGACAAGCTGGTCAAACGCGGCGAAAAGGCGTTGGAAAAGAAAGCGCGCCAAGCGGTAAAAGACGGCGGCAGCTACAACAAGCTGGCAAACAGCGAGTTCGAGGTGCTGTTCGGCGCGGACGATCGCGACAACGAAATGCAGTTTCGCATGATGTTTACGCCGTTGGCTCAGCAAAATATGGTGGAGCTTTTGACAAGCAAAAAGCCCTACGGAGACGACTTTTATTTCGACAAGCTGGGCGCGGTCAACGTGATACGTTCTCGGCACAGCGCGCAGCTGGAAATAGACGCCAATCCCACAAGGTTCATAGATTTCGACCTTGCCCGTGCGCGTCAAAACTTTGTGGACTTCAACTGCAACTACTTCCGTTCGCTGTACTTTGACTTTGCGCCGCTGTTTTCGGTGCCGCTGTACACGCAGGATCTGCCCGCGCACAAGTTTGGCGAGTGTACCAAGATAGGCGACATCGGTCCTTGGGAGGCGGAAGCGGTGGCAAACTATTTTGACGGCAATCGGCTTGCGCACCCCTCCACCGCGACGCAATTGATACTGAAAGCCCAAACGGAATCGGACGAGCATGGCGTCGTGGCGCATATCACCGCGCACAGCTTCGAGACGGTGCCGCAGGTAGACTTTGTTCCCGTGCATTGCAGAGACGGCAACACCTACGAAGTGCCCGTAAATTGGACGCTCTATCTGCCGTTGGAGCAGATCACGGATATTAGTTTGCAGTCGTTGGACGTCACGCGGGAGGAATTCAATCGCACCAATGCGGACAACGCCTTGTTTATCGGCGGCATAAAGGCAAATATATTATAGCGACAGCCGCCAAGTAAATTTTGACAAAAAAACGATCCCATATCGCATTTTTTAGTAAAAATATCAAAAAAGGAGAACAAACACTATGGCAAACGAACTTGACGAAATGACCGGTCCGGTAGATCCCGCCGGCAAAGACGTAAACGTCATTCAAAAGCAGCTCCCCGTCAAGGTGGGCGTTGGCAGTATAATTTTCGAGGTTATGCTTTGGGTGTTGGGTATCATTCCCGGCATTGTGTTCCTTTTTATGAAGGTAAAAGCAAAAAACTATCTGCAACAGCTGCAACAAAAATTGCAGCATGACGCTTCGCAGATAGACAACTACCTCGAACAGCGCGTAGTGGTGTTGGAAAACACCGCAAAGATCTTGGAGCGCAGCATCGATCTCGACAAAACCACGTTCACGCAGATCGCGGCGTTGCGCAGCGGGCATATCGCCGACGAGGATCGCGCAAGCGTGGCGACCGCCATCGACAATCTGCACGCGCAAGTCAATGTCGCCTTGGAAAACTATCCCGATCTCAAAGCGCATCAGGACATTCAGCAGGCAATGAGCCAAAACGCCTATCTGCAAAAGGAGATCACCGCAGCGCGCGAGCTGTACAACGACACGGTAAATCAATGGAACCGCGACATTTACGCTTGGCCCACCAAGATGATCGTCGCCGCCCGCGCGGGATACACGACGCGTATACCCTTTGCCGCCTCGCAGGAAGTCAAGCAGCGCGCCCGCGAAGTATTTTTCTGATAATCTCGGCTTTGTTTGCGCGACAACGAGACGCCGACCGTTTGTTTGACGGGCGGTCAAGCCGTTGCGTGGCAATTTGACGTTTTGCATGCGTTTTAGTTGTCTGATTCGCTTGCAAATCGCCGCAATATTTGTTAAAATGTAGTCAATAATCAAATACGTTCGAGTGGGGACAAGACTGCGGATGTCAAGCGGCACAGAGAGCGCGTCCTGCGGCTGAAAGGCGCGCGCGGTTGCTCCGAAAGCTATCGCCCCGCAAGTAGACTTGCTGAAAATTTTCGTAGGCAAGTACGGCAAGCGCTCCGTTATCAAGGCGCACGGTATAATCTGCACATATATTCATCTGTGCAGCCGTACCCGTCGGAAATGGTTGCAAGCTCAGCGGTGCGTTTTTCTGACGCGCCGCTTTTTTTGAAGTTTTCATTCAATTGACAAAATATCGGCAAGGAGAGTAGCTATGTCCAAATATACCAAAGTAGACAGTTCGCTTAACTTTGTAGACAGAGAAAAGCAAATTCTCAAATTTTGGAAAGACAACAAAATATTCGAGCAGACCGCCGCAAAGGGCGACGGCAGCTTTACTTTTTACGACGGTCCCCCCACAGCCAACGGCAAGCCGCATATCGGGCATGTTCTGACCCGTTCGATAAAGGATCTCATTCCCCGTTATCGCGTGATGAAGGGTTACAACGTGCTGCGCAAAGCGGGTTGGGACACTCACGGTCTGCCCGTCGAGCTGGAAGTGGAAAAACAGCTGGGCATCAACGGCAAAAAGCAGATCGAAGAGTACGGCATCGAGCCGTTCGTCAACAAATGCAAGGAGTCCGTCTGGAAGTACAAGGGCGAGTGGGAGGAGCTGTCCGACCGCGTGGCGTATTGGGCGGATATGGAACACCCCTACGTTACGTACGACAACAACTACATTGAGTCGGAGTGGTGGGCGCTCAAAAACATCTACGACAAGGGTCTGCTGTACAAGGGCTTCAAGATAGTTCCCTATTGCCCCCGCTGCGGCACGGCTTTGTCCTCGCACGAGGTGGCGCAAGGCTACAAGGACGTAAAGGAAAAGTCCGCAGTGGCGCGTTTCGAGCTGACGGAGCAGCCGGGCACCTATTTTCTTGCCTGGACGACCACGCCCTGGACGCTGCCCAGCAACGTCGCGCTGTGTATGAACGCCGATTTCGACTACGCAACGATCGAGCATGACGGCGCGCGCTACATTCTCGCCAAGGAGCTTGTTTCCAAGCATTTCGAGGAGGGCACGTACTCCGTCGTGGACGTCAAAAAGGGCAGCAGCTACGAGCGCGTACACTACAAGCCTTTGTACGGCTACGCCGACGTGTCCGATCGCGACTGCTATTACGTCACAAACGACGACTACGTCACCCTTACCGACGGCACGGGCATAGTACACATCGCGCCCGCTTTCGGCGAGGACGACTCCAACGTGGGTCGCCGCTACGATCTGCCTTTTGTGCAGCTTGTGGGGGAGGACGGCAAGTTCATCGAGGGCTGCGGCGAGCTTACGGGCGTGTTCTGCAAGGACGCGGAGAAGCTCATTTTGCGCGACCTCAAAAACCGCGGCTTGCTGCAAGCGGAGCTTATGTTCGAACACAGCTATCCTCACTGCTGGCGCTGCGACACGCCGTTGATCTATTACGCCCGCAAGTCCTGGTTCATCAAGATGACGGCGGTCAAGGACGAATTGATCAAGGTAAACAATTCCATCAATTGGATCCCGCCCACGATAGGCAGCGGACGTATGGGAAACTTTTTGGAAAACGTCATCGATTGGGGCATTTCCCGCGACCGTTATTGGGGTACGCCCCTGCCCGTGTGGATATGCAACAAGTGCGGCAAACTGCATGTGATAGGCAGCCGCAAGGAGCTTGCCGAAAAGTGCGGCTGCGGCGAGGACATCGAGCTGCACCGTCCGTTCATCGACAAATGCACCTGGAAATGCGACTGCGGAGGAGAATTTGTGCGTACTCCCGAAGTGATAGACTGTTGGTTCGACAGCGGCAGTATGCCCTATGCGCAATTCCATTATCCGTTTGAAAACAAAGAGCTTTTCGAGCGCAATTTTCCCGCCGATTTCATCAGCGAAGCGGTCGACCAGACCCGCGGTTGGTTTTATGTTCTGATCGCCGTTTCCACGCTGCTGTTTCACAAAGCGCCCTTCCGCAACTGCATAGTGCTTGGTTTGGTGGGCGACGAACACGGCGTAAAGATGAGCAAGCACAAGGGCAACGTCGTCGATCCGTGGGACAGCTTCAACAAACAGGGCGCCGACGCGGTGCGGTGGTATTTTTACACGTCGTCCGCTCCGTGGCTGCCCAGCCGCTACTACGACGAGGCGGTCAGCGAAACGCAGCGCAAGTTTTTGGGTACGCTGTGGAATACCTACGCTTTTTACGTGCTGTACGCGGATATAGACGACTTCGACCCGTCGAAGTACGATCTTGACGAGTGCAAGCTCACGCTTATGGACAAGTGGATACTTTCCGAAGTCAATCAATTGGTAAAAACCGTGGACGAGGGGCTTTCAAGGTACGAAATAACCGATTCCGCCCGCGCCATCGAGCGTTTTACCGATATGCTGTCCAATTGGTACGTGCGTCGTTGCCGCGAAAGATATTGGGGCAGCGAGTGGACTGCGGACAAGCAAGCGGCGTATATGACGTTGTACACCGTTTTGGACACGTTGGTAAAGACGGCTGCGCCCTTTGTGCCCTTCATCACCGAAAGTATCTATCAAAACATAACCGCCAACTGCTTTGACGACGCTCCGAGAAGCGTTCATATGTGCGATTTCCCCGTTGCGCGAGACGAGTATATCAACGTTCGTCTCAACAAAGCTATGGAAAAGGTGCTGGACCTCGTTGTGTTGGGTCGCAGCGCCCGCAACGCCGCCAACGTCAAAAACCGTCAGCCCCTCGCCCGAATGTACGTGGCGACCGATTGCGATCTGGACGGCGAAGCGGCGGACATAATCAAAAACGAGCTTAACGTCAAGGAACTCGTCAAGGTGGATTCCGCCGACGAGTTTGCCGACTACGAGATCAAGCCGCAGCTCAAAACGCTCGGTCCCAAGTACGGCAAGCTGCTGGGCAAGATACGCGAAACGTTGGCTAACCTCGGCGCAAAGGCGCGCGAAGTGGTGGAACACGTCAAAAACGGCGGAAAGCATCTGTTTGACCTGGACGGCGACAAGGTGGAAGTGACGGAGAGCGACCTGCTCATATCCTCCAAAAACAAGGAGGGCTATTCCGTCGTGTCCGACCACGGCGACACCGTGGCATTGGACGTGACGTTGACCGATTCGCTCATCGAAGAAGGACTTGTGCGCGAAATAGTGTCGAAAATTCAAACAATGCGCAAGGAAAGCGATCTTGTCGTGACCGATCACATAGTGGTGGGATACGCCGCGGACGAACATCTCGGCGGCATATTCGAGCGTTATTCCGCCGAAATATGCGACGGAACGCTTGCCGACCGCGTCGAACGCGCGTCTTGCGGCACCTATGCCAAGGAATGGGACGTCAACGGCGAAAAGTTTACGCTGTATATCACCAAAGCGGCAAAATAGTTTTTCGGCAAAAAAAAGCGGACCGAACTTCAAGTCGGTCCGCTTTGTGCGATAACCCTTACAAAAGAGCCGCAAGCCCCAATTGAGCGAGGAACTCTTGCATAAACAAAATTTCGATCAAAAACATCGTGACCCAATTGACTATGGATATAACTATGCCCGCAATGGCAAGTCCCGCGCCTTGTTCGCCCGTCGATTTGGCTTTTTCAGTCCGACTATGGACAGTATCAAGCCGACCAAAGCGAACAGAAAGGAAAAAACAAATCCCAATATGCAAAGAGTGTTGTACTTCGAGGACGTACTATTGACGGGTCTGTCGTCAAAAGGATCTGCGGAGCTGTTCAAGGCGCTGCCGCAATTCGGACACGTGAGGGAAAGATCGTCCACCTTTGCGCCGCATTTTGTACAAAATTTCATCGTATCACCTCCGTATCGGGCGAAACCGCGCCCGTGATATGGCTCAATTGTAGCATACAATTTGCGGCGGGTCAATATTCCGAAAAACAGTTGAACAAAAAAAATTTTTTGTATATAATTTAGTTATGCATATCAACAACGAATGGAAAGACTATCGTATCATAGCTACGGGCGACGGCGAAAAGTTGGAGCGTTGGAAAGGCGTTGTGCTTTTGCGCCCCGACCCGCAGGTCATTTGGCACGCCGCAAAGCCGCTTGCGGAGGTCGTTGCGCCCGACGCGCGTTACATACGTTCCAACAGCGGCGGCGGACATTGGGAGTACGACGGCAAGCTGCCCGACAGCTGGGTGGTGTGCTGGCGCGATCTGCGCTTCAACGTGCGCCCGATGAATTTCAAGCATACGGGGCTTTTCCCCGAACAAGCCGCCAATTGGGCGACTATGATAGATCTGATACGCGGCGCGGGCAGACCCGTGAACGTTCTCAATCTGTTTGCCTACACGGGCGGCGCAACGGCGGCGTGTTTAAGCGCGGGCGCAAGCGTTTGTCACGTGGACGCCGCCAAAAACATGGTGGAAATGGCAAAGGAAAACGTCGCTCTTTCCCGCCTCGACGACAAGCCCGTCCGCTACATCGTGGACGACTGCCGCAAGTTCGTCAAGCGCGAGATACGTCGCGGCAACCGTTACGACGCGATCGTCCTCGATCCGCCCAGCTTCGGACGGGGCGCAAACGGCGAAGAGTGGAAATTGGAACGGGACATATACGATTTTCTCGCATTGTGCGCCGAAGTACTGAGCGACGATCCGCTTTTTGTACTGCTCAACAGCTACACAACGGGGCTTCAACCCGCCGTACTGAACAATTTGCTTTCGCTCACAATGCCCAAGCATGGCAATGTCCTTTCCTACGAGGTATGTCTGCCCACGGACGAGGGCATAGTGCTGCCTTGCGGCGCAAGCGGACTGTGGACCAAAGGAGAATATAAATATGAGTAGAGCCTTCACAATGGACGACGTGTCTGTCCTGCACGAGGACAACAGCGTATTGGTGGTAGTCAAACCGCAAAATATCCCCAGCCAGGCGGACGCGAGCGGCGATCTCGATCTGTTGACGCTGCTCAAACAGTACATAAAGGACAAGTACAACAAACCGGGCAACGTATATCTGGGGTTGGTCCACCGACTCGACCGTCCGACGGGCGGGGTCATGGTCTTTGCCAAAAACAGCAAAGCCGCCGAACGCCTAAGCAAGCAAATAGCGGAGGGCGAAATGACCAAGCAATATCTTGCAACGGTAGTGGGCTCGCCCCGCGAGAAAAAGGGAACTCTCGTCAACTATCTCAAAAAGAACGCCCTCACCAACAACGTCTACGTGGCTACGTTCGGCGATCACGACGCAAAGCGCGCCGAGCTTAGCTATGAGGTTTTGGAAACGCAGGACAGGCTTTCTCTGGTAAAGGTGCAGTTGGGCACGGGGCGCAGTCATCAGATCCGCGTACAGTTTTCCGCCATATCCTGTCCCGTATTCGGCGACGTTCGCTACGGCGGCGACATAACAAAGGGCTGCAACCTTGCGTTGTGGGCTTACAGATTGGAGTTCGATCACCCCGTTACTAAGGAACATATGGTTTTTGTCGCGTATCCGCCCGTCGCCGAGCCTTGGAAACGCTTCGATTTGCCAAAATACGTCGAGCAGTTTTCCGACAGCGACGACGATTTCGACGGAGTGCCGCTGTACTCCGATCCGCAGACGGACGACGACCTCGATTGAGTTGAGCGTTCGTATTTTCCGTTAAAAGCTCTTTACAACAGCTTTGTTACGGCAAGCAGCGCGAGTATGATCGCCGAAAAAACGTTGGTATGGGTAAGGATAACCTTTTTTGCCAAAGCCTGTCCCAGCGCGACGGTCAGGTAGTGCGTCACGGCAAACACCGCGGGAGTGATCCAAGCAAGCTCGTCCCCCGCAAAGGAAAAATTGGCTATCGCCGCGTCCATACCCACGGCTACTCCTATCGTAAGACTTTCTCCGAGCGTTACCGCGGTAAGCTTTGCGCGAGTCTCCTCTCGGCGAAAAAGAGTCATCAGCGCAAGCAGCAACAACAGCGCTCCGCCGAAGCTGTCCACCGCTTGTTTTGCCGCAAGCGCCAACGCCCGTCCCGCAAAGGACGTCGCCAGGCACAGCAGCAACGTTATCAGCGAAACGGCTGACGGCAGCAATGTGCTTGCCCGCTTGTTCAGGGAGAGGGAAAACCCCGCCATAAAGCTATCCAACGACACAACTATCGCCGTTACGGCAACTGTCAATATCTTCAATCGGTACTCCTTTACTTTCTTGTGCGGCAGGGCGTTTTGCGCCCTATATTCATCGTATGCGGCAAAAAGAAACGGTGATTCTATTTGCATTTACCGCTTGACGTTTTTTATAATTACAAATAGTTGACAATCTAAGCAAATAAATGTAAAATATCCCTATATGCGGTGATATGTCGCAACTTTCGGTATGCCCTTTTGAGGCAGACAGCGATATTGCCGTTTACGAAAAGTTGGGCGAAAGCCCTTCGGAGGAACAATGAAAAAATTTTTGAGTATTTTTGTGGCATTGGCATTGCTTGTCGGAATGTTTTCGCTGACGACGTTCGCCTTTGCGGAAACGACCGACGGTGAAGCTTCGGATACCGAACCCGCGCGTTCGGTCACATTCGACGACGCAGCATTCAGAAAGTACGTTATCGACGCTGTCGACGACGAGGGCGTCGTACAAGGCAATCCGTTTTGGGCGGAGATGAGCAAAACCTTCTCGTTGGAAAACAAATGGTGGGAGGACGCCGCGAAGGTCCACGAGATTTTCGACGGGATCAATTACAGAGTTCAACCCAACGAGGACGTTGAGGACAAGGAACAAGAATTTGCCGTTCATTACGACTACGCCAACCCAAGCGAGGGCGATCCCTACACCGAAGCCGAAGCGTTGGCGGACGGTTCCTACAAGGAGACCGCGCACTTCAAGCTTCCCGACGCGCCCGTTGCGGCTACGCACAAGCAAACAGTTGACGACGAAGAAAAAGACGTTCCCAACGCCTACTTTGCGGGATGGCAGATCGAGTCTGCCGAAGAGTTGCCCGTACATCTTCAAGGCGTTTTTGCTGCGGGCGCTACGATAGCTATGCCCGCGAGCGACATCACGGTAAAAGCGGTGTGGATGGCTACCGAAGAGGAAGCCGAATCGCAGATCGTACCCGATGACAAGATCTATATGATCTATGTTTCGCCCAGCGGATCGGATACGGAAGATATGGACAAATGGAGTTCCGTCGCGGTTACAAGCACGATCAACTTCACCACGAGCGGACAATGGTCTTTCCGTTTTGTGGTCATCGACGGAGCCAAGGCAAGCGTAAGCGGTTACACATACGACTTTGACGATATGCTCGCCACCACCTACGACAACATTCTCGCGTTGATAGACGAAGGCGGACACGACGATGAGGAACTGAAAGCGGCAAACTGCACTCTCAGATACAACGCCAAGGATACCACCGCGCCCGAATTCGACCTGTCCACCACGCAGAAAAACAAGCAGGACGACGGTCTGACAGTCGGCACGTCCTATTCCATTTCCACAAGTCTGGACATAGAGGACTGCTCCGCAACGAGCAGCGACGTTACCTACAAGGTGTACAAAAGAGTCGGCGCCGACGTTGAAGGCGCAGACGACAACGGTTGGCTCCTCATTCTTGACAGCGAAACCAGAGAAGTTACCGAAGGGTACGAAAACTGCATCAGCGCAGGCGGCGTGATAACCCCGCTTGAAGAGGACGTCACGGGCGAAAAGATCTACAAGATCGTTTACTCCATCGTGGATCACGTTTCCGGCAAGGAGGGCGTTCGTCCCTCTGCCGACGGTGAAACGTACACCGACGTTTATCATCCCGAAATGCTGTTGCAGGTCAAGGCTGCTCCCGCGACAAGCAGCAAAAAAGCCGTCGAGGCTTGGAAAATAGTGCTTTACGTCATTGCGGGTCTGTCTGCGGTGGGCATCATAGTGTTGCTTTGCGTCAAGCCCAAGGAACAAAAAGCCGACGCTCGCTACAACAAAAACAGCGACAATGCCGAAACCAAAACCGACGATTCCGACGACAAAGCAGAATAACATTTCACAAGTGAAAGCGCCGAGCAAATTTTGCTCGGCGCTTTGATTTTGCGGCTCGGTGTCAAACGTGGGGCGCAAACAAATGCGGCGATGATCTCAAACATATAGTTTTCGATGGAAATGTGCGATCACGGACTTACGTCATTCTCAACCGAACAAGATAAAATCCGCATGCTTGTTTACTTGTATCGTGCCTATCAAGTCGGACAGTCCGACGAATTTTGCGGGATTGACCGTCCACAGCTTTATCGCGTCGTACAACGGCAAGTTGCAAAACGTTACCGTGTTGGCTAAGCCTTGATAAGCGTCGTTTGAGTCCCCCGTGACAGCGACAAGCTTGTCGCCTTTTACCTTTTGCAGCAGCGGCAGCACGCTTTTATCCACGCGCGTGCCGTCGAACACCGCTATGCAGTAGCAGTCGGCAAGCAGCGCTCCGCCCGCCAAGCCCAAGTCCTTTCGGGAGAGAGCGGACATTCCGTTTCCCCAATCCGTCACGCCCTTTGCGCCCGCTTTCAACGCCTTTTTCAGCGTTTCGAAGTCGGCGTTGCTTCGTCCCGCGGAGATGATCACCTTGCTGTCCGCCGCCTCGGATATGAACGCCAACGCGTCGTCGAGTTCGGGCGCGACGGTCATCAGCTTGATCTTGCCCTCGGCTGCCTTTTGGTAGGTCAAAAATTTGTCCATAGAGGGCTTCTGCGCAAATTGACCTCGGCTGTCGCAGCAGTCGGGGGATACGAAAGGACCGTCGAGATGAATGCCCTTTATTTCGGGATAGTCCTTGGCAAGGGCGGCTATCAAGGCAAGCTGCGCGCACAGTTTGTCGTCCGCGTCGGGTTTCAACGTGGGGAAAACCGTTCCCACGCCGTGCGCTATGTAGTACTCCATTATTTTTTTCATACCGTCCGCGTCGGCGGTATTGAAGTCGTAACCCGCCGCGCCGTAGCTGCACAGGTCCACCAATGCGGGCAGAATGTAGCGGTTGGCGCAATCTACGACTTCCGTTTGCTCGTCGGCGACTATTTCCGGTGCTATTTCGATTATTCTGCCGTGGTTGGCGGCGATGTCCGTTTTGACGAGTCTGTCGCCGATAAGCGCCCGTCCGTTTTTGTAAAGTATCATTTCACTCTCCTATTTGTCGCATACGCGCAGTACAAAAAATTTGAGATAGTGCGTTTCGTCGGCGGCAAGCAACGTCGGGTGATCCGCCCCTTGCGAGCGTATTTCCACGCATTGTACGTTTCTGCCGCTGCGGCGGGCGGCTTCCGCCAACATCCTTTCGAACGCTGCTTGCGACACGTAGTGCGAACAGCTGCACGTAGCGAGATAACCGCCGTTTTTGACGAGCTTCATTCCCAGCGTGTTGATGTCCGCGTACCCGCGCAGCGCGTCTTGCGTTTCGTGAGCCGTTTTGGTAAACGCGGGCGGATCCAACACGATGCAATCGAATTGCTTGTCGGCGTTTTTGTACTCGCGCAACAGCTCGAATACATCGGCGCACACCGTATCGATGTTGCGTATGCCGTTCAGCTCGGCGTTCATCGCGACGTTTGTCAGCGCAAGCTCCGATACGTCCGCTGCCGTGACGTGCTTTGCCTTCGTCGCCGCGTTCAGGGCGAAACCTCCGCTGTTGCAAAAGCAATCCAGCACCTCGCCTTTTGCATAACGCCGTATGGCAAGGCGGTTTTCCTTTTGATCGAGAAAATATCCCGTTTTTTGTCCGTGCCGCAGATTTACCGCCATTTTGAGTCCGTTTTCCGTTATTTGGATCCATTCGGGCACTTCGCCGTAGAGTACGCCCGTTTCTTCGGGTAAGCCCTCCTTTTGGCGGACCGCCACGTCCGACCGTTCGTAGATGCCTTTGGGCGCAAATTCGTTTACCAGGGCGTTTATTATCGTGTTTTTGCGACGGTACATTCCCAACGACAGCAGCTGAACGGACAAGTAGTCGCCGTACTTGTCCGCGATAAGCGCGGGCAAGCCGTCCGCCTCGGCAAATATCGCGCGGTAACAATCGTCATAGCCCAATTCGCGGCGCATGGCGTTTGCCTCGCGTATGCGTTCGGCGATCACGTTGTCGCAGTCCGTTCTTCCGTCGCGAATGAATATCCGCACGAGTATTTTGGAGGCGTGGTTGATAAAACCGCTTCCCAAGTACCGTCCGTCGGCGGCGTACACCGTCGCGAGACTGCCGTTTTGATCCTTGCCGACAATACGTGAGACCTCGTTTGCATACACCCACGGGTGTCCGTTCGATATACGTTTTTCTTCTCCCTTTTTCAGATAAACTTCGTATGGCATATCAATTATTATAGTATATACTCACAAAAAAAGCAACCCCGCCGAGGGTCGCTTTAATTTTCATATCGAAGATTTTGCAATAAGCTCCACCGCGTTGAGCAGAGAGTAACATTCTTCTTTTGCCGTTACGCAGCTGACGGAAGCGCGCACCGCGCCCTGTTCGATCGTGCCCAGATAGCGGTGCATCAACGGCGCGCACTGCAATCCGCCGCGAACCGCCACATCGTACCTTTCGGCGAGCAAGTCGGCTATTTCCGCGCTGTCGCGCTTGCCGACGTTGAAGGCGACTATTCCGCTTTTGTTGGGCTGAGAGTAGACGACGACGCCTTTTATCTTTTGCAGACCGTCCAAAATGGTGCGTTGCATTTCCGTCACCACGTCGCGGTTTTGCCGCCAATTTGCCAGCCACCAATCCAAACCCGCGTTCATCGCAAGAATGGCAGGGCAGGGCAGAGTGCCGCTTTCGAGACAATCGGGCACGGTGTTCGGTTGAAAGTACAGATGACTTTCCGTACCCGTTCCGCCGTAGTTTATGGGACGGGGAATGGCTCGTTTGTTGAATATCAACGCTCCCGCGCCTTGCATTGCGTGCAAGCCTTTATGCGCGGCTATCGCTGCCATATCGACGTTTGCCTTTTCCATATCCAGCGTAAAGTAGCCTATGCTTTGCGCGCAGTCCACCAGCAGTTTGACGTTTCGGCGGCGGCACACGCGCCCGATCTCCTCTACGTTTTGCGCCGTGCCCGTCACGTTGCTCGCATGGGATACGCACACAAGGTAGGTGTCGGGGCGCAGACAGCGTTCTATCTCTTCCGCCGTTATCGCGCCCGCGGCGTTGGGCTGAGCGACGGTGACCTCTACGTAGCCTTTCTTTTTCAGCTGCATCACGGGGCGCAGCACCGAATTGTGTTCGGTAGTCGTTATCACGATATGTCCGCGCTGCGCCGTACCCAATATCGCAAGATTGAGCGCCGCGGTACATCCGCCCGTAAACGCCACGTGCAGTTCGCTGTCGTTGTTTAGCATAAGGTGCAGCTTTCGCCGCGTCTCGTACAGCTTGTTTTGCAGCACGAGGGAAAGCTTGTTTCCGCTGCGATTGGGATTGTAGGGATATTTTGTGAGGCAATCGTTCACGGCGTCTATCACCTGTTGAGGCTTGTAATTGGTTGTTGCGGCATTGTCGAGGTAAATCATTTTGTTCTCCACACACTTTTTTGATGGTCGTTCAATAATATATTTTATGGGGAGATTCTTGCCGTATGCCACGGGACGCGCCTTTTACATAAGGAGAAAATTATGGAATATATTTTAGCTGTTTACCGTTCGAGAAACGTTGCGATCAAGGCGTACAACTATCTGATAAACAACGGCGTGACCTGTGCGCTCGTATCCACACCGCGCGCGGCGGGCGTCGGCTGCGGGTTGTCGGTAAAGCTGGGTCGCGAGGATTTTGTCCGTACAAGGCAAGCTCTTTCGCGCGGCGAAAGCTTTGCGGGATTTTTCCTTTACAAGCTCACCTACGGCGGCGGCACGCTCAGTCGGCTATGAATAGAGCGCAAACTCTTGAATATTTGCGGCATTTGGGGTATAATATATTCGGTAAAAGTTGCGTAAGCAGACCGAATTGTTATACCCTTCCCTTTTTTGAGGTATATTATGACGGATACAAAAGCTATTTTGGAAACGCTTTCGAAGGATTTCCCCGATCCCAAGAGCGAGCTGCATTTCAATTCGCCCTACGAGTTGATCGTTGCGGTAATATTGTCGGCTCAATGCACGGACAAGCGTGTAAATCTCGTTACGCCCGCGCTGTTTGCGGAGGCTCCCACCGTCAACGAGTTGGCGGCAATTCCCACCGAGCGGTTGGAAGCGCTCATCCGTTCCTGCGGTTTTTATCGCACAAAGGCGGCTCATCTCAAACAGATGGCGCGGGACGTCAAGGAACGCTTCGGCGGCAACATCCCCGACAACATAGAGGACTTGCAGACCCTTGCGGGCGTTGGGCGCAAGACTGCCAACGTGGTGTATGCCGTGGGCTTCGGCGGACAGGCGATAGCCGTGGACACTCACGTGTTCCGCGTCGCCAACAGATTGGGCATAGTCGACGCGAAAAACGTGTCGGATACGGAAAAACAGCTTATGCAGGCTATCCCTCGCGAACAGTGGGCGGACAGTCATCACTACATATTGCTGCACGGCAGATATGTGTGCAAAGCGCAAAGACCGCTTTGCGACAGCTGTTCGGTAAGCGGTTATTGCAAATATTACGGAGAACATCATGTTTGACGTTGACGGATTCGATCTTATAGCCGAGTGCAATCGATGTCTGCATTGCGCGCAGCCGCGTTGCAAGGCGGCATGTCCCGTGGGAAACGACCTGCCGCGATTTTTGCGGTCGGTGTCGGAGGGGCGCGAGCAAGAGGCGGTGAAAACGATAGGTCATCCCTTCGGAGAGGTGTGCGGTTACGTGTGTCCGCACGAACGCGGCTGTCAGGGCGGGTGTGTTCTCTCGGCGCGCAAATCTCCGATAGCCGTCGGAGCCGTGGAAAGGGCGGTATTTGCTCGCAATCCGTACAAAATCGAGCGCGTCGGTCGTCGTGCCCAAGGACGAAAGATCGCAGTGGTGGGCGGCGGCGTCGCGGGATTGACGTTTGCAGCCAAAATGTACGAGCAAGGCGCGGACGTTACCGTATACGAAAGGGACAGATTGCTTTCCACGTTGCGGCTCATACCCGATTTCCGACTTCCGCGCGAGGCGCTGTCGCGTATAGAAGAACAGTTCGACGGCAAGATCGCCCTCGTCAACAAAAACGTCGACGCAACGAAATTCAACGAATTGATGAGGCTGTACGATGTGGTGTATCTGTCCGCGGGCGCGCAAAAAATTTATTCGTTGGGTATTGACGGCGAAGAATTTTCCACCCCATACAATGTTTTTCTCGATTTGACAAGCGATTTTTGGTCGCAAAACGCAGATCTGCGCAGCAAAAAGATCGCTGTGATAGGCGGAGGCAATACCGCAATGGACTGCGCTCGTCTCGCCGCAAGCAAGGGCGCCCGCGTCACTGTCGCTTACCGTCGCACGCGCGAGGATATGCCCGCCTTCGACAAAGAAAAGACGGCGGCGGAAAACGAGGGCGTAAAGCTTGTTTACAACGTCGCGCCCGTCTGCATAAAAAAGGACGAACGACTTTTGTTGACGCTCGCCCGCACGGAAAACGAGGGCAGAAGCAAGCTTGTCGTCACCGACGATACTTTTACCGTCCGTTGCGACGCGGTGGTGTGCGCATTGGGCAGCGGCTTCGACAGCGAGATCTTGGGCGATTTCGACGGGGACCTGCGTCATCCGTTTGCCAACGTTTATGCTGGCGGCGACGTTGTGGGCGGCAAAACGGCGGCGGAGGCGGTTCGCGACGCATTGGAGGACGCTCGAAGAGCGACAGAAAGCTTCGGCAGGTAGGATCATGTTTATAGACAAGGTAAAAATTTATATCAAGGCAGGCAACGGCGGCAACGGTTCCGCCAGCTTGCACACGGAAAAATACGTCAATAACGGCGGTCCCGACGGCGGAGACGGCGGCAAGGGCGGAGACGTGGTGTTCGTGGCTACGACTTCGGAAAACACGCTGAACGCCTTTCATTTTCAAAAGCATTTCCGCGCGGGAGACGGCGAAAACGGCGGCAGACAGCGTTCTTTCGGCAAACAAGGCGCGGACGTCGTGGTCAAAGTACCCGTCGGAACGGTCGTCAAAAACGCCGACGGTGACATAGTCGCGGATATGTTCGAGGACGGACAGCGCGAGGTGATACTTCGAGGCGGCAAGGGAGGCAGAGGCAATTGGCACTTCAAAACCTCTCGCAGACAATCGCCGTCCTTTGCCGAACACGGCGTAAAAACGAGCGAATATGAAGTTACGTTGGAACTCAAAACCATTGCCGACGTGGGGCTTGTGGGCTTTCCCAACGTGGGCAAAAGTACTCTGCTGTCGGTGGTGTCCGACGCAAAACCCAAGATAGCCAACTATCATTTCACTACGCTCAGTCCCAATCTCGGCGTGGTAAGCTGCTACGACGCGAGTTTTGTAATGGCGGATATCCCCGGTCTTATCGAGGGCGCAAGCGAGGGCGCGGGGCTGGGGCACAGCTTTTTGCGGCATATCGAACGCACGCGTTTGTTGGTGCATGTGTTGGATATTTCCGGCAGCGAGGATCGCGACCCGTTGTCCGACTTCGAGCTTATCAACAACGAAATATACAGCTACGACGCCGCGCTCAAAAAATTGCCGATGATCGTCGTCGCCAACAAGATGGATATGCCCGACGCGGATCGCAATTTGGAACGTTTCCGCGCAAAATACGGCGATCGCTACGAGATCGTGCCAATGACCACCATCATACACGAGGGCGTGGAAGAGCTGATTGACGCTATCGTCAAGCGATTGCAGCAGCTGCCGCCGCCCGCTCCGTTGACGTATACTCCCGTCAAATTGCAAAAAGACAAGTCGGACGACTTCGCCATAGAAACGTTGGACGAGGGCGTTTACGAGGTTACGGGCGGACTTGTGGAGGAGCTGAGCCGCAAGGTCAATCTGGATGACTACGACAGCTTTCGCTATTTTCAACGCGTGCTGAGAGATCGCGGCGTGATAGCGGAATTGAGAAAAAACGGCGCCGTAGACGGCAGCACGGTCATTGTCGGCGACATAGAATTCGAATTTGTAGATTAGAGGTACGGATGATCACCACAAAACAAAGAAGTAAATTAAAATCCCTTGCCAACACACTTAAACCGCTCGTAACGGTGGGCAAAGAGGAATTGACGGACAATATCGTCAAGGAAATAGAAACGGCGCTGTATCATCGCGAATTGGTCAAGGTCGCCGCGCTCAAAAGCTGCGAGGTCTCGGCAAAGGCTATGTGCCGAGAAGTTTGCGAGCGTCTCGGCTGCGAGCCGGTGCTGTGCATAGGCAACCGCTTTGTGGTGTACAAGCGCAGCGACAAGGAAGGCATAGAGCATATAGAGCTATGAAAATTCTCGTTTTTGCGGATTTTCACGGCAGCGTGTCCTCGTTGCGCCTTGCCGCAAGGATAAGCCGCGGTATCCAGCCGAACAAAACGGTGATATGCGGCGATCTGTTCGGTTGGAGCAGTCCGTCGGAAGTGGCGAGCGCGGTTTCGGAAATGCAAGGCGTGCCCTACTTGATAAGAGGCAACAACGACCTGTCGGCGGGCGAGTCGTTGCTTCCCTGCGAAATGGAGGATTACGCCCTGATGTATCACTTCGGCAGAACGTTGTTTTTCACTCACGGCGACCGCTACAATGCTATGCGCATACCGCCGCTGCTCAAAAATGGAGATGTTCTCGTTTACGGGCACACCCACACGGGACGTTTGTTCAAGCGCGACGGAATTTATGCGTGCAACGTAGGCTCGCTTGCTCGTCCGCGGGACGGTCAGCCGTGCTATTTGTTGTTGGACGAGGTCGGAGCTACGCTTCACGCACCCGACGGCGAAACGCTGTCGCAGATGGATTGGCAGTGACTTATCGGGATAGATTCGATCGCGCTCAAAACGGAGGTCGCGTCGGGTATTCGGTGCAAAACGGCTTTGCTTCGCGCACTGCGTGCCTTCGTTGCAGATTATTTTGAGTCGCGACGCACTCGCTCCCTGTAAAACAAGGTTGTGGGCATTGTTTGAAACTGAGTCTAACGTGCTGTTTGCTTTGCTCCGAAAAGGAAAAACAAACGCTTGCGAATATGCTCATATGTGCAGGCGTAGTGCGGCAAACGTGCGGCGATATGAGCCGAACGGCGTTTGGGGAAGCGCATGACGGCGTCTATCCTTTGCGCGAATATACGCGTATAGCTGAGATAGATTAGTAAAATTTAATGCCGACATAAACTAAACCTATACCGCCGAATTTTTTTGTAAAATCTTGCGCAAAAAATCATATTGTGATATACTAATTTTATTGTAAAAAATTTTGGGAGGACATACGATCTATGCAATATTCACACGAAGTAGAATTGATGCAATGCGTTGCAAAAGGTTGCAATCACGGCCCCGCTCCCATTCCCGAAGAGGGCAAATGGGTGGCTGCCACGCAAATCAAGGATATTAACGGTCTTACGCACGGTTGCGGTTGCTGCGCGCCTCAACAGGGCACGTGCAAGCTGACGCTGAACGTAAAGGACGGCGTAATTCAGGAGGCGCTCGTCGAAACGATCGGTTGTTCGGGAATGACCCATTCCGCAGCCATGGCGGCGGAAATTTTACCCGGCAAAACCATTCTCGAAGCTTTGAACACCGACCTTGTTTGCGACGCAATCAACGTTGCTATGCGCGAACTGTTTTTGCAGATCGTCTACGGACGTACGCAATCGGCGTTTTCCGACGACG
Organism: uncultured Clostridia bacterium; assembly: GCA_947589685.1. Taxonomy (GTDB): domain Bacteria; phylum Bacillota; class Clostridia; order Christensenellales; family CAG-314; genus Fimimonas. The sequence continues at coordinate 23,548 of CANQCN010000002.1, read as the reverse complement.
GACTGCCCATCGGCGCGGGTCTCGAAGATCTCGGCAAGGGTTTGAGAAGTCAGGTCGGCACGATGTATTCCACGGCGAAAAAGGGTCCCCGCTATCTGGAAATGGCGGAGGGTTACGTAACGCGTCTTGCGTTGGACGAGGGCGACGAGATCATCGGCTACGAATATGTCAATCTCGGCGTGATGATGAAAGCAATTTCCGAGGGTACGGACGCCAACGAGGCGCTCAACAAGGCAAAGAAACACTACGGACGTTTTGAAAACGCCGCCAAATACATAGTGCCCCGCAATGAGTAAGGAGGAGAGAACAATGGCTGTAACGTTTGAAGGTTATGAAAGAAGAATAGACAAGATCAACTCCGAACTCAAAAAGTACGGACTTAAAAATCTCGAAGAGGCGCGCGAACTGTGCCTCAGCCACGGCGTAAACGTAGAGGAGATCGTCAAGGGCGTGCAACCTATCGCTTTTGAAAACGCCGTTTGGGCGTACACTCTCGGCTGTGCGATCGCATTCAAAAAGGGCGTAAGCAACGCCGCGGAAGTAAGCGAATGTATCGGTCTCGGCTTGCAGGCATTTTGCATTCCCGGCAGCGTCGCCGATCAACGTAAGGTCGGCTTGGGACACGGCAATCTGGGCGCAATGCTGCTGCGTGAGGAAACGGATTGCTTTGCTTTCCTTGCCGGTCACGAATCCTTTGCCGCTGCCGAAGGCGCTATCGGTATCGCCCGCAACGCCAACAAGGCGCGCAAAAAGCCACTTCGCGTTATCCTCAACGGCTTGGGCAAGGACGCGGCGTATATCATATCGCGTATCAACGGCTTCACCTATGTGCAGACCAAGTACGATTACTACACGGGCGAACTCGCCATCGTTCGCGAGGTGGCGTTCTCCGACGGCGAACGCGCAAAGGTGCGTTGCTACGGCGCCGACGACGTCAACGAAGGCGTTGCCATTATGCGCTACGAAAAGGTAGACGTGTCCATCACGGGCAACTCCACCAACCCCACGCGTTTCCAGCACCCCGTTGCGGGCACCTACAAAAAGTGGTGTCAGGAAAACGGCAAAAAATATTTCTCTGTTGCAAGCGGCGGCGGCACAGGGCGTACGCTTCACCCGGACAACGTTGCCGCGGGTCCCGCCAGCTACGGCATGACGGACACCTTGGGACGCATGCACAGCGACGCTCAATTTGCGGGCAGCAGCTCTGTTCCCGCGCACGTCGAGATGATGGGACTTATCGGCATGGGCAACAACCCGATGGTCGGCGCAACGGTCGCTTGTTCGGTAGCGGTCGCTTTGGCAAAGTAATTTTAGCTCTGTGTCAAATGTCGGGGAACAGTAACAAAGCAGTTGAAATTGTTTTTTGCCCCCGACATTTGCCAAATGAGCCCACCGACCACACGTGCGGCGGTCGATTGCTTGCTGCTACGCAACGCATTCGCAATCGACGGTAAAATAAACATCATTTAGGAAATCGACTCTCTCGGCGAAAGTCGATTTCTTTTTATACTGCATACACCCTGATCCTATGCGCTTACGCGCCGCCGCAGTCGGACTTGGGAGTTGCGCGTGAACGCACGCGCGGTCGGATAGAATTTTGCCGGGGAGTCGCATACCCCGGCATCCCCCGCAAGGACCGCAATCTCGGCACGTGTCCGTGATTGCGGAGTTTTTTGAAAACTGTCGATTTGCCTCCATCGCTATTTGGGGATATTTATTATAAGCCCTTTTCGTTTGCGGTGAATTTTGTTACAAATACGGCAGGCGCAAACGCGCGTATCGGGCGCAAGCGGCAAATTTTATTTGTAATATCTAACCGCTTGTCCTTTGGAGCGATAGTCTACGCAAAATTTATCCTGTTTTTCTTCCATAAATTTTCATTTTGGTATTGAATTTTTCATTAAATTATTGTATACTATATATCCGCCGCAAAATAGACGTTAGGCTGTTTGCCTCGCGGCGAAAAACGGTAACTTTTGCAATCACACATCAAGGAGTAAGATATATGTTCAAAGTAACGATCGACGGCAAAGCGTACGAGCTTGCCGAAAAAACGCCCATTCTCGCATTGTTAAACGACCCCGAAAAGCATTTTATGGCAGCCAAAGTCAACAATCGTTTGCGCGAGCTTACCTACGAGCTGAGCTTCGACAGCGTTGTGGAACCGTTGGACCTCACCTCGTCGGACGGCGTCAAGGTGTACGAAACGTCGTTCAGGTATCTGTTGGCGATGGCGTTCCACAACTTGTACCCGACCTATCAAATAAAGATAAGCTATGCGGTTTCGCGCGCGTTGTTGGTGTCGTTGGTGGAGCCGAAGTTGACTATCGACCGCAAAATGCTCGGCGACGTTATCGCGGAGATCGACCGACTTGTCGCCGCCGATCTGCCTTTTGAGCGCACGATCATGAGCAAAGAGGAAGCGTACGATTACTTTATGGCGCAGGATCAGCAGGATAAAGCCGACGCCTTGCAATACCGTCCCGAAAAGACCTGTCATTTTTACCGTTGCGGAGACTATCTCAACTATATGTACGGCTATATGGTGCCGTCTACGGGTTATCTAAGCAGCTACAAGCTGTTTTGCTACGACGGTCACGCCATCGCGCAATATCCGCGTTACGAAGCGGGCGGCGTGATACCCGAATTCAAGGACGAGCCCACGTTCAGCAAGGTACTCAAACGCGCTCACCGTTGGGCGACGATTTGCAACGCGGAGATCATCTCCAAGATGAACGACCACGTAAACGAGTCCACCTATGTGGATTTCATCAATATGAACGAGACCTTGCACAACGATATGCTGCACGAATTGGGCGATCAAATTGTGCGCGACATCGACAACATCAGGCTTATCTGCATTGCGGGACCGTCCAGCAGCGGCAAAACCACATTCAGCAATCGTCTGCGCATAGAGTTGATGTCCCGCGGAATAACTCCCCTGCGCATTTCGTTGGATATGTACTACAAGGAGCGCGACAAGATCCCCGTGGACGAATTCGGTCAGCAGGATTTCGAGCATATCGACGCGTTGGACGTGGAGCTGTTCAACCAAAATATGTTGGCGCTCATCAACGGCGAAGAGACGGAGTTGCCCAATTATCAATTCGAACAAGGGCGCGCGGAAAAGGGAATTTTGACCAGGATCGGACCGGATACCCCCATTATCATCGAGGGTATTCATGCGCTCAACGATCGGCTGAGCTACCTCATACCCAAGCACCAGAAATTCAAAATTTACATTGCGCCGCAATTTCAGATCAATCTGGACTACCACAACCCGATAAGCTACACGGACATTCGCTTGCTGCGCCGCATAGTGCGCGACAAAAAATACCGCGGAGCCAGCGCCGAGCGCACGCTTGATATGTGGCCGTCCGTCCGTCGCGGAGAATTCAAGTGGATCTATCCCTACCAAGAGGGGTGCAACTATGTGTACAATTCGGCGCTCACCTACGAGCTGTGCGTACTCAAAAAGTACGCTTTGCCCGCCTTGCAGGAGGTCAAGCAGGACAGCCCCCATTACATAACGGCAAATCGCCTCATCAAGTTCCTCAAATACTTCAAGGATATGGACGACAAATGGGTGCCTTGCAACTCTCTTTTGAGAGAATTCATCGGCGGCAGCTGCTTTGCCGATGTGGACGAATAGCCTCGCATATAGATCGGAGACAACGGTAGTTATTTATATTTGATAATTTTCAAAAGCAAAGCTTTGTAATAAATATCGTGGTGCCTCCCAATACGATTATGTCAAACGGATAGTTTCCAATCAAACTCCGCAATCACGGACATGCGCCCGCGGCGCGCCTCTTGTTAGTCAGCACCAAGCGCGCTTTGCGTACTCGGTTCCGCTGACACACGGGCACGCCTTCTCCCACACAATTTTCGCAAGCTCAAATCGTGCGGGTACCCTATTGTCCTTGCGGGGGTAAAGGGCGTGGCGCGACAAGTCAATCACCACAGTGTGGTGTTGACCGCAGCCACGGCGGGGCGCAGTGGAACAAAAGCGCGCCCCGCTTCCTTATATGGGACACTCCCCGGCGAAGGTCTATCCGACCGCGCGTGCGTTCACGCGCAACTCCCAAGTCCGACTGCGGCGGCGCGTAAGCGCATTGGTTCAGGGGATATATAGTATAAAAAGAAATCGACTTTCGCCGAGGAAGTCGATTTTCTAAATGTTATTTACTTGACCGTCGATTGCGCATGCGTTGCGTAGCAGCAAGCAATCGACCGCCGCACGTGTGGTCGGGCGATAATTATATTTTTTCCGTTTCCGCAACTATCTGTTCGCCGCGCTTGTTCAACGTTTCCGCAAGATACTCGTCTTTTATCAGCGCGGTGTTGGCGCGCACGTTCAACATCGACGAACGGACCGCCGTTTTTAGCAAAGCTATGCCTATCGTGCAGTCGCTTGCGACGTATTTGTTCAGCAACGGCTGTATGCGCAAGCAAGCGGTGCGGACTACTTCGCGGCACAGTCCCATTGCGTCCAACGGCGTCAAAGCCGCGTTGTGATAGGCTTTTTGCAGCTCTGCGGCGCGCGTTTTTTGTTCTTCTTCGGTGTTTTTCGGCAACTTGAAGCCCTCGGCAATGCGCCGAAACGCCGCCGCGTCGTCATTCGAAAGCCGTTGCAGCGCTTTTTTCGCCCTCGCGACAGTCTCCCGTTGACTTGACAGATAGATCCGATTTTCTTCCGACGCTTTCGGCAAAGTCACGTTGACGGCCATTTCTATCAAAGAGCAGGCGGTGACGGCAATTTGGCACAGCGCGCTTCCGCCTCCCGGCGCGGGCACGTTGCTCGCGAGCAGCTCGTTGTATTGTTCGATAGTCATCTCTTCGAATTTTTTCTCTTGCATACATTCAGTATACCGTATATTTTCCCCGCGGTCAACTTGTTCGTCCGACTTGTAATATGTTTTTGAATATTATATATTTAATCGTATTTTACAAAAGTTCGCAAATTAAAGCAGCCCCCTTTTCAAGCTTGCGGCTCGCTTTAATTTATAATTCTGCTTTATTTTCAAGCAAGCGTATAGGGCAGCCGAGCAAAAGTTATTTCGTTTTGGCAAAATTTTTCAAAAAAATCGAATAATATCGTTGACAATGGTTGAATATAGTGGTATATTAGAAGCATAAATTAGCAGTCGAACGGCAAGAGTGCTAACACTCCGCCGAAAATCTTGACAGGAGGCACGGAAGCCGATGCTCAGCGACAGAAAAAAGAAAATACTGTGCGCGGTGGTGGACAGTTACATAGAAAGAGCAACTCCCGTTGCCAGCAAGGATATTCGCGACGAGTACTTGCCCGATTGTTCGTCGGCGACGATCCGCAACGAGCTTTCGACCTTGGAGAGCATGGGTTATCTCATACAGCCGCACGTATCGGCGGGGCGTATCCCTTCGGAAAAGGCGTTTCGTTTTTACGTAAACGAGCTGATGTACGAAAGCAACCTTACCACTGCCGAAGCGGAAATGATCGAGCAGTACCTCAATCGCAAAGTGGGCAGTCTTGAAGACGTTATGACGGCGGTCACGCACATCATTGCGGAGATCACCAACTACACGTCGGTAGTGGTCAAAGAGGATATGTCCGACACGATCACAGCCATCAAGCTGTTGGATCTCAGCAACGGCAAGCTGCTGGTGGTCATCGTCACCGACAGCCGCGTGTTGAAGGACGGCATGGTGGATCTGCCCGACGATTTCGACGAACGCATGATCGCAAGCGCGCAAAAGTGGCTCAACAAAATTTTCTGCGGCAAGCACGTAAGCGAGTTTATCAACTTCGATTACCCCTTTGCGCTTGTCAACGACGAATTTGCGCAGTACAACGCCTTGTTCAAAAAGATCATCGACGTACTCAAAAAGGTGTCGTTGATGAACGGCATGGACGTGGAGATGTACGGCGAAAACAAGATGCTTGCGCACAGCGAGTACGCCAATGTGGAAAATGCGCGTAAATTTCTGTCCGAAATGGAGGACAAGGAGCGTATCGCGGAGATCCTTACCAACGACGGCGGCGAGGACGGAAGCACCACGGTCAAGATCGGATCGGAAGAAAACGCTCCCGAAGGCTGCGCCGTTGTCACCACGCGCGTAAGTCTCGGCGACAACGTAAGCGGCAGCATAGGCGTCATCGGACCCGTCCGAATGAACTACCGCAAGGTGCTGTCGGTGCTGGACAAGATCAGCGAGATCATCATCGATCTGGTGGGAAAAGGAGAATAAATGAGTAAAGAAAAAAAACACAACGAATATACGGAGACGGCGCCTCAGCCGATAGAACAAACTCAAACGGAGTTGGAAAAGGCTTTGACGGAGGAAAACGAAAAGCTTATCGCCGAGACGGAAAGCCTCAAAGCGGAAAACGAAAAGCTGCACAAAACGGTAAAACGGCTGCAAAGCTCGGCGGACAAATCGGATAGCTATCTTAACCAATTGGTCGCGATGAAAAACGACTTCGAAAGCTACAAACGCCGAATGAAATTCAACGGCGAGCAAGCCAAAACGGAAGGCGTCACCGCCGTGGTGACCAAGCTCATCGCCGTATGCGACAACTTCGACCTTGCAAAGCAACATCTCGACGGCGACAATCTCAAAGCATTCGAAATGATCTACGTTCAATTCGTCCGCATACTGCGCGAATTCGGCGTGGAGGAAATGGACGTTCTCGGCAAACCGTTCGATCCGCTCAGGATGAACGCCTTGTCCAAGATCGACCGCGGCGAGGACAACAAAGACGTGGTGGTCGAGGTGTACAAAAAAGGCTACGTTTTGGGCGAAAAAGTGCTGCGCTATGCCGAAGTGATAGTGGGCGCATAAGTTTGACTTAACAGTCGACCCCGCATGGGGCAAAACAAATAAAATAATGAAAGGAGATATATTATGGGAAAAATTATAGGAATAGACCTCGGTACGACAAACAGCTGCGTTGCGGTGCTGGAAGGCGGCGAGCCTACGGTAATAGCCAATGCGGAAGGAAACAGGACCACACCGTCCATCGTTGCGTTTACCAAGGACGGCGAGCGCTTGGTAGGACAAGTGGCAAAGCGTCAGGCGGTCGTCAACGCCGACAGAACGGTGTTGTCGATAAAGCGCGAAATGGGCAGCAACTACACCGTCAACATCGACGGCAAGCATTACTCGCCGCAGGAGATCTCCGCCATCATTTTGAGCAAGCTCAAAGCGGACGCGGAGGCATATCTCGGCGAAAAGGTGACGCAGGCAGTCATCACCGTACCCGCGTATTTCAGCGACGCGCAGCGTCAGGCGACCAAGGACGCTGGCAAGATCGCGGGGTTGGAGGTGTTGCGTATCATCAACGAACCCACGGCTGCGGCTCTTGCTTACGGTCTGGACAAGGGTGAAAACAAAAATCAAAAAATACTTATTTACGACCTCGGCGGCGGCACGTTCGACGTGTCCATTCTGGAAATCGGCGACGGCGTATTCGAGGTGCTTGCAACCAACGGCAACAACCGTTTGGGCGGCGACGACATCGACAAGCTGATAATGGACTACCTGATCGCGGAGTTCAAAAAGACCAGCGGTATCGACCTCGGCAACGACAAACAGGCTTTGCAGCGTCTCAAAGAGGCAGCCGAAAAGGCAAAGATCGAGCTGTCCGCAACGCTCAAAACCACCGTTTCTCTGCCCTTCATCACGGCGGACGCAACGGGTCCCAAGCATTTGGAGATCGAGCTTACGCGCGCAAAATTCGAGAGCCTCATCGACGGTATCATCAAAAAGACTATCGAACCAATGCGTAAAGCAATGGAGGACGCCGGCGTGACCAACAACGACCTCAACCGCGTCATTCTCGTAGGCGGCTCCACACGTATTCCCGCCGTTGTGGAAGCGGTCAAAAACTACTGCGGCAAGGAGCCCTACAAGGGTATCAACCCCGACGAGTGCGTGGCTATCGGAGCGGCGATTCAAGGCGGCGTATTGGGCGGCGAAGTCAAGGACGTGCTGTTGCTCGACGTGACCCCGCTGTCGCTCGGCATAGAGGTTTTGGGCGGAGTTACCGCGCGCCTCATCGAGCGTAACACGACCATTCCCACCAGCAAATCGCAGATATTCTCCACTGCGGCGGACAACCAGACGAGCGTTGACATCCACGTGTTGCAGGGCGAACGCGAAATGGCTGCGGACAACAAAACTCTCGGACGTTTCAGCTTGACGGGAATAGCTCCCGCTCCGCGCGGAATACCGCAGATCGAGGTCAAGTTCGACATCGACGCCAACGGTATCGTACATGTTACGGCAAAGGATCTCGGCACGCAAAAGGAGCAGTCCGTTACCATCACGTCCAGCACCAATTTGTCCGAGGCGGACATCGACAAGGCTGTCAAGGACGCCGAAAAGTATGCCGAAGAGGACAAAAAACGTCGTGAAGCGGTAGAGGCTCACAACGGGCTCGACCAGATGATATTGTCTCTCGAACAGTTCCTTCGCGAAAGCGGAGACAAGCTGGACGCCGACGACAAGGCAAAGTTGGAGGAGGAAATATCCAAGGGCAAGGAAGTTCTCAACAAGAGCGGCGCAACCACGGAAGAACTCAAAGCGGAGACCGATCGCATCGCGCAAAGCTCCGCGGGAATTTTCCAAAAGTTCTATCAACAAGCGCAACAAGCTCAGCAATCGTCGCAGCAAGCGGACGGCAGCGAAGTAAAGTACGACGTTCACGACGACGACAAGAAATGATCTGATACCAAGTTAAAAAATTATTCATCGGGGCAAGAAGTCTTGCAAAAGCAAGGCTTCCTGCTTTGGTGTAAGAGGTAACAATGCCGACAAAAGACTACTACAAAATATTGGGCGTAGACAAGACCGCGTCGCAGGACGACATCAAGTCCGCGTACAGACGTCTCGCCAAGCAGTATCACCCCGATCTGCATCCGGGCGACAATGCCGCCGCGGAAAAATTCAAGGAGATCAACGAAGCGTATTCCGTGGTGGGCGATCCCGACAAGCGGGGCAAGTACGATCGCGGCGAAATGGATATGGGCGGCGCGGGTTTCAATCCGTTCAACGGCGGTTCGGGCGGCTTTACGGCTACGGGCTTCGACGACATCTTCGATATGTTCAGCGACGCTTTCGGCTTCGGGGGCAGTCGTTCTCGTCGAAGAGGCGCTTCTTCCGCGGTGGGCAGCGACATCACCTATCGGATAGAGCTGAGCTTTATGGAATCCGTTTTGGGCTGCACCAAACCCGTCAATTTTTCCCGTTTGGAAAAGTGTCCCGCCTGCAAGGGCACGGGCGCAAAGGACGACGCTCACGTCAAGGTCTGCGACAAGTGCGGCGGCAGCGGGCAGGTCCGTCATGTGCAAAACACCATTTTCGGTCAGCAGATCACCGTCGGCGCCTGCGACAAATGCGGCGGCACGGGCAAGGTGGTCACCGAAGCGTGCAAAACGTGCGGAGGCAAGGGCGTTGTGACCAAAAACAAGGTCATCAACGTGACCGTTCCCGCCGGCGTGGAAAACGGCTCCGTGTTGCAACTTACGGGCGAAGGCAACGCTCCGCGTAACGGCAACGGACGAAACGGCAATTTGCTGTTGGAGTTTTCCGTCAAACCCAGCGCGTTGTTCAAGCGAGACGGCTACGACCTCTACGTAACGGTGCCCGTCAGCTACTTGACGGCGGTGTGCGGCGGACAGATCGAGATCCCCGCCCCCGACGGAGTGTTTATTCACAATCTCGGCGAGGGTACGGCAAACGGAGAAACGCTGCGTTTCCGCGGCAGAGGCGTGCGCACTCAGCGAGGAGCGGTGGGCGATCTGTTTGCGACTATCAGCGTGGAAGTGCCCAAGGGTATCACCCGCGGTCAAAAAAAGGCGTTGGAGCAATTCGAAAGCGACAACACTCTCAAAAACTATTCCAAACGCCGCGCTTTTTTGGACGAGATCGCAAAGACCTATCCCAAAAAGTAATGTCACACGCGTTTTAACTACCGACCACTCGGTTTTTGACGCCGCGCACTTCGCGCGGCGTTTTTGTTGCGATTTTTTGTAAAGATATTGCGCGTCGGTACATTACAAGCTAAAACGAGTCGATTTACTACCTACAATATTCTGTACGATTGCTTTTTCCTCTCACATCGGCGAACGAGTTATTTCATCGTAAAAGCTTATCTTTATGTAAAAACGGCGAAGCGCTTATACGCTTCGCCGTCGATTTTTATGTAAACAATCGATAATTGCCAAACATTTAGATCATTCTTCCTCGTCTTTTGTAGTTTTGTCCCTGAATTCCGCTAACGGCGACGAACATTTTTTGTCCCAAATGCTATCGAAAACGCCGTCTGCAATCACAAACGCGACGTTTATTCCTATCAATACATAATCCAGCTTTGCGAAATCAAGCTTCTGTTGCAGCATATTAAACCCAATTATTATTTTTATGTTTTCAAACAAACAGTAATAGGAGATTATTGCCAGCGCTATCAGCAACACAACTTTTGCCGAGAGCCAAGCGTAAAATTTGTTTTTTACGTCGGGATTTTTTGCGATATAATTGCCGCGCACAATAAGCATCATATCGTCCGTGATCTCGTCATTATCCGTATTGATCTCATCCGAATGTTGCTTTATATAATCGGTCATGTCGAGCTTATTGCGCAAAAGCCAATCTGCAAAGCGCTTTTCGACAATAGGACGTTTGACGAAATCCAATATACCGAACAATACAATAGTTATACTGCTTACTATACAGCAAATTTTTATATCGTCTATAACGTTGTTGACAGTAAATAAACGTTCTTCCGGAGTTTTCCGAGTCCATGTGATATATACTATTATAAAAGCTAATACGGGTATAGCTTCAAGTACTTTGATAGCATATCCCCAATATTTGAGATTTTTTATGGTATTTTTATCCTCGTTGGCGCGGGCGAACCATTTTTCTTTTACCGACGTCGCGTCTTGCGCATCGTCGATTTCGGATTGAATATCGTTTTTTTTCTCAAACAAATAACCGCATTTTGCGCATTCTCTTTGTTTGCCAACGTATGCCGTGCCGCAGTCGGGACAGATACATATTTCCGCGCCGCAATTAGGACACGCTTTGGCATTGGATGAAATATCGTGTCCGCATTCAGGGCATTTTAACAGTGCCATTGCTTTTTCCTCCTATTTAACATAAAGTTTGTGATACAACATTTTTTCTCGTTTTGTAAAGGAATATTTCAGCGCTACTTGTTTGTTTTCTTGCAGCCATTTGTCAAATTCCGCAATATAGATTACTTTTCGTTTGCGCCAAGTTTTTCTTAGGCAGACAGATGCGATCAAATTTGCCAGATAAATAACAAAAGACAAACAAAACGGCAGAATAAACAGCGCAAAATAAACAAGATCGATCGACTCAAATTCTATCCTGTCGCGGAGATAAAAGCCAAATATGAAATAAACCGCAACGTGAGGAATAGAGGTGAGCCAAGTGGCGTTATCGATTATCTTTTTGTTTTGTGCTTGATAAAAAATTCGATTGCACTCTTTATTTTGTGCGTTAAATTCATCACAGTATTGAGATTGTTCGGCTGACGACAGGTCTGAAAAGTTTTTTTTGCTCTCTTTTTTTGCGGCACGCTTCAAGCTGCACTTGCAATGAACGCATATTTCCGCGCTGTCGCTGACGTCCTCTCCGCAATTAGGACATTTGACAAGCGGCATAGCTTAGCTCCTCCTTATTTTCTTCCTTTGGCTTGGTAGTTGTTGCAATGAGAATAAATCCGACGACCATCACTGTCACAAGTATTCCCAAAACCGCCGCATAGATGATACCCAAAATAGGCAACGGTCTTTTTCGTTTTGACATATTGACCTCTTTTAATTATATTTGCACCTATATAGGTGCAAACTTATTATACGTTATGTCTATAATTAAGTCAAGTATTTTGTTCTGAAATAAGTGCAAACAAGATTATGGACGCAATCATCGAAAAAAGAATAGGCAACAATATCAGACAACTTCGTGAAAATGCGGGATTGACGCAAGAAGCCCTTGCGGCGAGATTGCAAGTTTGCGGCTGCGATATTACCCGAAGCGCGATAGCCAAAATGGAAGTGGGGCAACGGCATATTTACCCCGACGAAATAATTTTGATAAAGAAAATTTTGAAGGCGGAATACGACGACATTTTTACCGTGTAAAGATAAATTCTTATCGTAAAAGCGGCTCAAAAGTCGCTCTGTTTGTTCGTTTTTTATCCAACAATGCTGTTGTCTGCACGGTGACGGTGCAATTAAACGCCATTTCGGCGCCTCTTGGCGATGTTTCACGCGTTTCATATTTGCGATAAATTTTAATAATATTTTTTTTTACAAAAATGTCCCTTTTGCACTTTACAAATTTGTTTGTTTTTGCTAATCTATATTACAGACATAGTATGGAGAACAAATGAAGAACGTAATTTCCAGCGATCTGCTTCGCGGGCATATAGATACGTTTGTACTGTCGGCGCTGATGGACGGCACCAAGTACGGAAACGAGATTCGCAAGTATATCGCCAAAAAGACCAACAACCTCTATATACCCAACGAGCAGAGTCTTTATTCCGCCTATCACCGTTTGGAGGACGAAGGCTTCATCAAGGGATATTGGGGAGAAAACGTGGGCGCCACCCGCAAGTACTACACGATAACGGAAGACGGGCGCACGCGTTACCTTATCAACAAGCGCGATTGGGAAAATGCCAAGCTGCTTATCGATCTGCTTATAAAGTAACAAAATGTATTTCAGTGAAATAGCCGTTTATACGACGACGGAAAAGTCCGAAGTGGTTGCCTACTTCCTTTCCGAGGTCTGTATGGACGGCGTCAGTATTTATGACGTAAACGACCTGTACGCCGATTCGAGCTGGGACTACAAAGAAGACGGTATCGAGCTTTGTTACGGCAGCGAAGCGGTGGTAAAGGGTTACTGCAATTTAGAGGACACCGACCGTGTTCTCGATTTTTTACGCCGAAGCTTTTCCTCGCTGACGGACGCGGGCAGCTTGAAGATAGAAGTCAACAAGGTGGACGGCGACGCTTGGGTGGACAAGTGGAAGGAGACCTTTCGCCCGATAGAAACGGAAAAGCTGGTCATCTGTCCCGAATGGCAAACGGTAACGACGGACAAAACGGTATTTTTGATGGACAGCGGCGTGGCGTTCGGCACGGGACAGCACGAGACCACCTCGATGTGTTTGGAGCTGATGGAGCGGTTGCCCTTGCGCGGCAAAAGCGTTTTGGACGTGGGCTGCGGCAGCGGCATATTGGGCTTGTGCGCGTTGCTGTTGGGCGCAGAGCGCGCCGAGCTTGTGGACGTCGATCCGCAGGCGACGGAGGTGGCTTTGCACAATGCGGCTATCAACGGATTGAGCGAGCGCGCCGTCGTCAAAACGGGCGACCTCACCGAGCAAACGCAAGGCGTATTCGACGTGGTGTTTGCCAATCTCACGGCGGATATTCTCGCGCGGCTGTATTCGGAAATTTCCACGGTGCTGCACAGCGGCACGTTGTTGGCGCTTAGCGGCATTCTGGACGTTCGTGCGGATGACGTTCTCGCGCTGTATTCCGAGCGATTCGATCTTATCCAAACAAAAGCAAAGGGCGAGTGGCGCGCAATGCTGCTTGCGGCAAAGTGAAATGAAAGTAGCGGTATTTACGTTGGGTTGCAAAACCAACCTCTACGAAAGCGGACAAATAATAGCCTGTCTCAATGCGGCGGGACACGAGGCGGTACACGGGCTTGTACCCGCCGATGTTTTTGTGCTAAATACCTGCGCCGTCACGGGAGAAGCGGAACGCAAATCCCGTCAGGCGGTGCAGCGGGCGCGCAAGCTCAATCCCGATTGCAAGGTGTTGATAGTGGGCTGTGCGGCGGAAAAAAACGCCGAGCAGTTTGCGTCTATGCGCAACGTAAGCTTCGTCAAGGGCGTTGCCGACAAGACGGCTATCGTCAACGAGATCGAAAACAGCGGCGTGGACGTGGAGCAGCTGCCGAGCGTGTTTGCCGAGACGGTGTTTTCCGCGCAGGAACGTACCCGCGCGTTCGTAAAAATTCAAGACGGCTGCAACAATTTTTGCAGTTACTGCATCGTTCCCTATTTACGCGGGCGCAGTCGCAGTCGCAAGATTGCCGACGTTGTGGAGGAGATACGTCGGGCAAACGCCGCCGAAACGGTCTTGATAGGCATAGATATTTCGCAGTTCGGGCGGGATACGGGCGAAACCTTGCCGCAGCTGTTTTACGCGTTGCGGGGCACAAACACGCGTTTGCGTCTGGGCAGTCTTGAAGCGCGCGTCGTTACCGACGAACTGCTCGAAAGTCTCACTCACGTAGATTTTTGCCCGCACTTTCACCTCAGCTTGCAATCCGGCTGCGACAGCGTGCTGCGCCGAATGAATCGCAAGTACACCACGCGCGAGTACATGCAAGCCGTGACGAAAATTCGCGAGGTTTTCCCCGACGCGGCGCTTACCACCGACGTGATAGTGGGCTTTTGCGGCGAAACGGACGAGGAGTTCAAACAAACGTGCGAGTTTGTGGAAAAGGTCCGCTTTGCCGACGTGCATGTTTTTCCCTATTCGCCGAGAGAGGGCACCGCGGCGTTCGGTTGGGCGGACGTGGACGGCGCTGTCAAGGAACGTCGCGCGGAGCAATTGGGGCGCGTCAAGCTTAGGCTGAAAAACGAGTTTGCCGCGAGTTTTGCGGGCGTCGTTTGTCAAGTCCTTGTCGAACGCAAGCGCAACGGAATGTGGGAAGGCTACACCAAGCAGTATCTGCGCGTATATTTTCAAGGAAAAGCCGACGTCGGCAAGCTCGTCGACGTCGTGATAACCGAGCCGTATCAAGACGGCGCAAAAGGAGAAATATTATGAACGACTGTATTTTTTGCAAGATCGTCGACGGGGAAATTCCCTGTCACAAAATTTACGAAAACGACAAGGTCTTTGCCTTTTTGGACATTGCCTGCGACGCGGAGGGGCACACTCTCGTCATACCGAAAAAACACTTTGTCAACGTGCTGGATTGCGACAAAGAGTATCTCGACGCCGTCATCGAGGCTGTTCGGCTCGTTTCCCGTCACTATGTGGAGCATTGCGGCTACGACGGAGTAAACGTGGTAAACGCCGACGGAGCGGCAGCCGAGCAGTCCGTATTTCATTTGCATTTCCACATCATTCCGCGCAAAAGCGGCGACGGCTTGAAGATGTGGCCGTTGGAGGGCAAACGGGAAATGGATCTTGCCGAAATCCGCAAAAAACTTGCGCTGTAACGTTTGACAAACCGCGCGCGATATGAGATAATAAAACAGTATCAAATCGGTGTTGCCGAAAGGAGGCGAAAAAGACATGGCTACTATCAAAGTCGGCGAAAACGAAACGTTGGACAGCGCTCTGCGCCGTTTCAAGAGACGTTGCGCCCGCGACGGTATCATTGGCGACCTCCGCAAAAAGGAGCAATATGAAAAACCGAGTGTGCGCCGCAAAAAGAAAGCCGAAGCGGCTCGTAAGCGCAACAGATCCTGACGCGCAAATATTTTTTACCAAAGCTGACTGCTTACCGAGATTTCGGTAAGCAGTTTGTGTTTTTTGACCCCATATCGCAAATTTATCCAACAAACGTCAAGTTTCGCACAGTCGGAGGAACAAATGTCTACTTTCAAGGAATACGCCAAGCGAGCCAAAGAACGCATGAAAAACGGTTTTTGGGAGCAAACTCGCAACAACATCAAAACAGAGCGGCAGGTCGCGGCAACAATGGGACTCGACGAGCGCAAGGTGGGCGAGGAGGGCAAACGCATGCTGGAAAGACGTATCTACGACTACGACGGCTTTTGCGAGGAGCAAGAGTTCTACGACAAGGTGGTGGAGATACTCGAAAGCGACGAGCTTGTGTCCAATCCGATAATGCGCCTTGCGGACAAGGACTATATGGCGACTCTTACGCCCGCCGAACGTCAAAGCTACATATCCAAGCTTGCCGCCAAGTATCGCGCCGCCGTGGAGAAGTACCGCTCCATACACAAATGACGCGTCGTTTTGCCCGTCGCGGAAGTTATTTACTCTTGACCGTCGTTTTGTTTTATGTTACAATTTTTTTATGCCGACAGTAACCGATTTGCAGATACAAAAGAACAACAAGACCCGCGCCAACGTGTACATCGACGGCGAATATTTTTGCGCGTTGGAAATGCTTACGGTAATGAAGCTCAACTTGAAGATAGGTCAGCAGGTCACCGTCGAGCGTCTCAAAGAAGCCGCGCTGGACAGCGAACGCTCCGTCGCCTTCGACAAGGCGGCAAATTACATTTCGCGCGGATACAAAACGGTCAAGCAAACGCGCGATTATCTCCTCAAACGCGGTTACGACTCGGATGTAGTCGAATACGTGCTTACCAAGCTCCAAGACTATCGTTATCTGGACGACGAAGCATACGCCCGTATGTACGTGGAGCAAAACGTCTCCACAAAGGGCAGCCGCCGTCTCAAACAAGAGCTTATCGGCAGAGGTATCGAGGCAAACCTCGCCGAAAGTCAGTCGCGCGAGGATCCCGAACGGGCGTTGTCCAACGCCGCCCGCCTTGCGGAGAAATATATGCGCGGCAAACCGCGCGATCTCAAAACGCTCGGCAAGCTGCAAAGGTATTTGTTGAGCCGCGGCTACGGTTACGACGACGTAAACGCTGTCGTTCGCAGCTACTCCGTTGAGAATTAGCTTTGTTTTTCTCGTTGAGATTAACGCCGTTGTCGCGGCGTTTTTTTTCGCCGAAATTTGGCAAAAGTAGACCGATTTTGCATGCGAAAGTTTTGTCGAAGGCGGTTTCTCGGCGCACAACGGTGGTACAATGTAGCGGTAACGGGAGGTGAGGACAATGGCACGCAAAATCGTAATTACGGGCGGCAAGGGCGGCGTGGGCAAAACTACCGTCTGCGCCAATCTGGGCATTGCGTTGGCGCACAAGTCCAAGCGGGTGCTGCTTATGGATCTGGACATCGGGCTCAACAATCTCGACGTCACCATGCAGGTAGAGGACAAGGTTGTGTTCGACCTGGTGGACGTGATAGAAAACCGCTGCCGACCGTCCCAATCCTTTATTCAGGACAAAGAAGAGCCCACGTTGTACATTATGCCCAGCTGTCACCTTGCCAAGCGGCAGATAAACGCCGAGCAGATTAAGCGCGTCGTATCCCGTCTCGAAGACAATTTCGACTACGTGCTCATCGACTGTCCCGCAGGCATCGACAGCGGATTCAGGCGGGCGGTCGCGTGCGCGGACGAAGCGATAGTGGTCGTCACGCCCCATTTGTCCAGCGTGCGCGACGCGGACAAAGCCATGGCGGAGCTTATCGGCAACACGCCCGTAAGCATAGTCGTCAACCGTGTGCGCGGCGACTTGGTCGCAAGCGGCGAAATGCTGTCCCCCTTCGAGGTGTTCAGTCTGTTGGGGCAAACGGCTCTTGGCGTCTTGCCGGAAAACGACGACGTCAACTGCAATATGCGTTACAACAACGCCGCGTTCGAGCTGCTCGCCGACAATCTCGAAACGGGCAAATGCGAGCTATACGACTGCGTCGCCCCCTACAAGGGCGTATTCGGCAGACTGCGCCGCAAGCTGAAACGCAATGCGTGAGGTGGATGTGAGATCGCGACAGTTCGAGCGTGCCGAAGCCATGGTATACGCCGATAAATTCAATTTGCGCCGCGCGGAGTTTTTCGAGGAGCTGAAAAAGTTGGTGTCAAACTATATGGAGTACGATTCGCTCGCCGTGGAGCTTACCCGCGGTCCGAGCGCAAATCTGATAGTGACCGTATCCGTCAAAAAAGTCAGACCCACCTTTCGCACATAGGCATAAAGCGCCGTGTATACGCGTATTTTATTGTGAGAAACGGAGGTGTAACAATGGATTTCGACGGAGTAAACAATATAATATGCGATGCGGAAGAAAGCGATTGGTTGGACGTGTCCTATTCGGAGCGCAACTATGTGGACGAACAGCCGCAGTCGGACAAAAAACGCAAGCGCGCAAAAGGCGGATTTCGCTTTACCAAGCCGCTCAAAATCATCGCCGCCGCGGTGTTGTGCGCGGCGCTTTTGGCGGCGTTGCTGTTTGTGGACGGACAATTTGCCAAGGACGTATTCGAGACGGCAAAGGCGGCAGTTGCCTCTACGTTATTCGACTCGCCCGAACAGCCCGTTGCCACTGCGGCGATAGTCATTCCGTCCAACCTCGATCTGGTAAACGTAACGGACGGCGTAGCCACCTTCAACGGCGGCAGAGCGGTGCTTTCCTTCACTTCCGGCAAGGTCGTTGCCGTGGGCGAGGGTACTCTTACGGTGGCTATGGACGACGCGACCGAGCTGGTGTACACCGATCTTGCCGACATTTACGTTGCCGAGGGAGACGAGGTATCCGTCAACACTTTGCTTGCCAAGTACAGCGGCAGCTTCAACGTGGCGGTTACGGTCAGCGGCGCGACGGTGGACGTGGTGGGCAGTGAAACGCAGCTAACGTGGAACGTCTGAAAATATCCGTACAACCGAGCTTTTGGCTTTTTATCGTGGTAGCGGTGATATTCCGTCAGGGATATTTCGCTACCATGTATACTATTGCGGTGCTTTTGCACGAGTGCGCGCACTACGCGGTGGCAAACAGACTGTTTTATCGCACGACTGAGATACGTCTGGACATTTTCGGCGCAGTGCTTTACGGCGATTTTCAGGATGTGTACGGCGCGGACAGGATAAAAATAGCCCTTGCGGGACCCGCCGCAAATTTTTGTCTTTGTTTGCTGTGTCTGGCGCTGTGGTGGGTATTCCCCGACGGCTACTACTATACGGAAGTGTTTTTTACCGCCAATCTTACTATGGCGTGCGTCAACATGCTGCCCTGCTATCCGTTGGACGGCGGCAGAGCGTTGACGGGCGTGTTGGAAAAGCGTATCGGAGCCAAGGCTCTTGCCGTCACGAAAATATGCACCGTGGTCATTTCGCTTGCGGTGTTCGGAGTATTCGTTCTGTCGCTGTTTACGGATACCAAGCTTTTTGCGCTCGGATTGTTTGCCATAGGCTTGTTTTCCGGCGCGTTTGTGCGCGGTCGGCGATCGTACGAGCGGTCGGCGCTTATCAATCGCGAATATTTTTACAAAAAGGGTATGGAAAGAAAAACCTTGGTTTTTGACGGCGGCAGCCGACTTTCGGACGTTGCAAAGCGTATGCAGGGCAACTATCTGTACTGCCTCGAAGTGGTAGACGACGATATGCGCGTGCTTGCCCGCTTCGGGATAGCCGAATTGGAGCGACTTGTTTTGACCGAGCCGCTTACCACTCCGCTCAAAGAGCTTGTCAATCCAAAGTGACGGCGGTGGGCTGCGCGTTGTAACGTTTGTTCAGCAACGAATACAGCGCAAGAGCAAGGCTTGCCGTCGCCCAGGCGAGCGTGTACCACTTGACGTAGGAGATCACCGTTATCGCCGACAAAAAGACCGTCGTGGCAAGATACAGTCCGAAGCGTTTGCGCGAAAAGGCGTATTTTGCGGCAAAGCTTGCCTTTTTTGAGGGTTTTTCGGTATTCAACTGCGGCAGCTTGTCGCTTTGTTCCAGCAGGGCGTACACGTTGGCTACGTCCGCAAATGTCACGGGCAAAACTTTTTCCGCTTGCGCAAGCAAAGACTTGTCCGCTTTGTGCGCAAACAGATAAAGCTTGTCGCATTTTTTACGTTTGGCTTCCGCAACGGCAAGCGCAAGCTGTTCTTTCGTCAGCGCGTCCGAAGCGTAGCGCAGCGCCACGTAGCCCTTTACGTTGTTTTTCACCGCGATCAGATCGTCGTAGCCCTCTTTTTGCACCTCGAAACGAAAGTAGGAAAGCATTTTTTCGAACAGCGCCGCATTATCTTCGCCGAAGCGCAGATATTCTCCCAGAGCCTCCGTCCTTTTCTGCGCGGCTCTTTTTTGACTTTTGCGTAAATTTTGCTCCGACTGCACATTATATATCAGGTATCCCGCGGCAACGGCGACTATTGCGGCAAGTCCCGCCGCCGACGCGCCGTCTTTCAGACAGTACACGATCCACAAAAAGCACACAAAAAACACGCACAGCGATCCAAGCAGAGTATTCAATATTTTAGCCATAACGATATTGTTGCCTTTTTTGTTTGTTTTTTGTTGAAATGTTTGCGAAAATATTGTAAAATATCCGTATGAAAATAGGCATTTTCGGCGGAACCTTCGATCCGCCGCACAATGTACACGTTTCCATGGCGCGCGAGGCGTTGTCTCGGCTGCAATTGGACAAGTTGATAGTTATGCCCTGCGGCGATCCCCCGCACAAACGGTGCGACGCGGACAAACGCGTCCGTCTGCAAATGTGTCGGGCGGCATTCGGCGATTTCGCCGAAGTAAGCGACTACGAGATAAACCTCGACGGCAAAAGCTACACGGTCAACACGCTTTTGCACTTTGCCGAGCAATATAAGGGCGCGCAGCTGTATCTGATCGTGGGCGGCGACAGCCTGGCGAGCTTCGACAAGTGGTATCGCCCCAAGGACATCGCCAAGCTTTGCACTCTTGCCGTGGCGCAGCGCGGCGGAAACGTCTCCCCGTCGACCGTGAGTGAGGCGGAGCGCAAGTTCGGCGCAAAGGTCGTTTTGTTGCAAATGACGCCCTCTTCCCTCAGCTCCACGGAGATACGCTTACGTTACGACTTCGGCTTGGACAACGGCGATCTCGTCCCCGCGGCGGTGGATCGCTGCGTGTCGGACAACGGTCTGTACCGCAAGCATTCGGCTATGACGCAAGCGGTGAGCCGCTATCTCACTCCGCGGCGTTTCGAACACACCTTTTACGTTGTCAAGCGCGGACAGGAATTGGCTCGCGACGACGTCAAGGAAAAAGCCTTTGTCGCCTGTCTGCTTCACGACGTGGCAAAGTACATTCCCGAAAGCGACTACGGAAAGTACCGTTTTACAAAAGGAGATCTGCCCGATTCGGTGGTACATTCGTTTTTGGGCAGCTATGTGGCGTATTACGATTTCGGGATTGACGACAGGGATATTCTCCGCGCGATAGCGTATCACACGACGGGACGTCCCGATATGAGCGAGTTGGAAAAGCTTGTTTACGTTGCGGACAAAACGGAGGACACCCGTCCCTATCCGTTGGAACATCTCAAACGCGGCACGCTCGACGAGCAATTCGTCGCCTGTCTCAAAGAGGCGTATCGGGTTTGTTTGCAAAGACATTGCGACAGTTTGAGTCCTTTGAGCGAGCTGACGATACGTTGGTACTGCGCCGAGGACTTCGGTCTCCGACCGCTTACGGCAGACGCTTGTAAGGAAGAGGAGATCAAATCGAACAACAAGGAGAAAAACAATATGACAGAAGCAAAAGAATCTCTTGCCGCCGTGCAGCAAATATGCAAGGTTTTGGCGGAAAAGCAAGCGACCGACATAAAAATCGTAGAGATCCGCGCGCTGAGCGATCTTGCCGACTATTTCGTCATCTGTTCGGGACGCAGTATCCCGCAGGTAAAGGCTATCTTTGACCACCTCGAAGAGCAAATGGAAAAGCAAGGCAGGTTTGCCGCCCGCAAGGAGGGCTATTCCGAGGGGCGCTGGATAGCGGTGGACTACGGCGACGTGATCGTTCACATCTTTCACAAGGACACTCGCGAAGTTTACGGGCTGGACAATCTGTGGAACAACGGCGGCAACGTCACCGATTACAACGCCGACTGACAAAAAAAACGCCCTTTCGGGCGCGTAAATATCATTTAAGGAGAATATTATGCAATACAGCACACACGGAGTATGCTCTCGCGCGATAAACTTTGACGTGACGGACGGCAAAGTTACCAACGTCCGCTTTGTCGGAGGCTGCAACGGCAACACCCAAGGAGTTGCCGCGCTTGTGGAGGGAATGGAGATCCACGAGGCGATCCGCCGTCTCAAAGGTATCCAATGCGGTTCCAAGGGCACATCCTGCCCCGACCAGCTTGCTCTCGCTCTGGAAAATTATCTCGCTTCCCGCTGATTTGACGCCGGATCTCGCGGCTGCTTCGGCGGCTGTTTTGAGTTGAAAAAAAACGCGTTTTTTCGCGTTTTTGACCAAAAAAGAAAGTACATAGATTATGTTAATCTATGTACATCACTGCTACTATTATAAGCCGATTCCTCCGATATGTCAACACAAAAAGAGGAATTTTTGCAATAAATTTGTCTTATTTGTCTCGCACGAAAGCTGCGAGGCAATTTTTTTGTCGAATTTTTGTTTCATTTTTGCCTGATTTTTGTCGAAACGGCGAGAAACAGGTACATAGATTAACATATTCTATGTACTTTTGTCGCAAAAGCGACTCGACCCCGACATATCCGCGGATCATCCCGGCGGCATGTATAAAACTATTTATAAGGAGAAATACAAAATGTTGAAAAAAAGTAGAAAGGGCTTTACGCTTGCCGAGCTGTTGATCGTCGTTGCGATCATCGCGGTACTCGTTGCAATTGCGGTTCCCGTATTCGTAGTCGCTCTCGACAACGCAAGAGAAGGCGTTTTCAATGCGAATGCTCGTTCCCTCAAAGGTCTTGCCGTAGAGGAGATCCTTACTCACCCCAATGAATTGGCGTTAGGTACAAGCGATACGTGCTGGGTCGCCGAAGGTTATTGGGATGCCGAGGGTAATTTGTATTTGACAAACGTCGAAGCTGCTGCATCCGGAACCCCGACAGATTATACGGCATTTAAGGCATTTGAAGATTTTGGAACGGAAGATGGCAGCCAAGTTACGGTGGTAATTACTCCCGTTGAAGTTCCTGCGTCATATCCTGTTGCATAATCTCGAAACAAACATTATTGCGGAATAAAAGGTTAAATTTCCGAACGCATTCAATTGCGTAAAAACATTTCTTTGACGGATCGCTATCCCGCGCCGACAAGATACGTTATTAAGTATCGTTGTCCGAGCGGCGAGTTAGCGGTGAGAGCCGTCACAAACATCAATTGCTCCGCGGCATAGCAAGGGTGTGTCGCGACAAGCATATTCGTACTTATAGGGATGTACGGTACGGAACTTGCGGGGCGCTCGAACGAGCGCCCCGCTTTTTTTCCCGACCAAACGTGCGGCGGTCGATTGCTTGCTGCTGCGCAACGCATTCGCAATCGACGGTAAAATAAACAACATTTAGAAAATCGACTTCCTCGGCGAAAGTCGATTTCTTTTTATACTATATATCCCCTAAACCAATGCGCTTACGCGCCGCCGCAGTCGGACTTGTGGGTGGCGCAGGACACCTGCGCGAATTGTTGTAGACTTTCGCCGGGGAGTGTCCCGCCCCGGCATCCCCCACAAGGACCGCAACTTCGGCGCAGGTCCGTAGTTGCGGGAACTGAGTTGAAACACACCCTCGCTCCCGACCACCCACCCCTATTCGCAGTGACAAAGTCTGTTACTGTGATAATAACCTTCCCCGTCAATTGCGCGAAAACAAGTTGAGGGGCGCGCCACGAAAAGCGAACGTGTCCTGTGGACACTTCGCCGTGAGCGCGGGCAAGTTGGTG
>CANQCN010000001.1 GCA_947589685.1 uncultured Clostridia bacterium | reverse complement strand
AAGACCTTCCCCGTCAATTGCGCGAAGCACAATTTACGGGGAAGGGGGACCACCGACAGGTGGTGGAAGAGGGATATAAAAAGCAAATTTTAATTCAATCTACCTATTTTATCACCAACACAGTCCGAACGGTAACAAGCTTGCTTATCTAACTGATGCCCCGTCCTTGTTCTACCGAGAGCGAGTATGTCCCCTGCAAAATAATCTGCAACAAGTGTGCCACACCAAGTCTCGACAATGTCGCTTAATGGTGTGGCACACGCAGTGAAGCAATTTTATATAAAGTCCGTCCTTATTTCACTAGGAGCGAGGGTGTTCGATGCAAAACAATCTGCAACGAGCGCACGCAGTGCGCGAAGCGAAGCCGTTTTGCATCGAATACCCGACGCGACTCCCTTTTTGCAGGGGATATGCGAGCGACACCCTTTTTGAGCGCGACCGCACGAGCGACCCTTTATGCCAAAGCCGGCAGCAACGCCGTCGAGATCATGCAGAATATTATCAAAGACAGCGCGTCAACTATGGTCGTTATGAAAGGACTTGCCACTACGGCGGGGTCCAATTTGCACATTTTGGCAATTATCGGCATCATGCAGCCGACGAGCTTTGCAATGATTATCGTTGCAAACAGCGCCAAAGACACGGCGAGGCAGATGTACCATTTGTAGTCAAAGCCGAACGCAAGTCCGTCCAACAAGTACAGTTTTGCAAAGCACACGACGGACAAGCAAAGCGCCAATAGTATCGAAACGCGCAATTCTTTCCAAAGCACTTTGAGCGTGTCGCGGGGATGTATTTCGCCCAACGCCAAGCCGCGAATGACCGTTACGGACGCTTGACTGCCCGCATTGCCGCCCGTATCCATCAACATTGGGATACAAGCAAACAGAGCCGTGGAGAGGGCATTTAGCCGCGCTTCGAAAGAGTTTATGATAAGCCCCGTAAACGTCGCTGAGATCATCAATATCAGCAGCCAGGGTATGCGGTTTTTCCATATCTGCCACACGGATTGTTCCAGATAAGCGTCGGTGGATGGCGTGACTGCCGCCATTTTGGATATATCTTCCGTGGCTTCCTGCTCCATTACGTCCAACACGTCGTCTACCGTGACGATGCCGACCATACGGTTTTCGCTGTCGACTATCGGCAGTGCGGACAGGTCGTATTTGGAAATTTGCTGCGCGACGGACTCTTTGTCGTCGTTGGCTTCGGCGGAGATTACTTCGCGCTGCATAAATTGCGATATGGGCATATCGTAGTCGTGCAGCAGCAGATCCTTTACCGTGACCGTCCCGATCAGCTTCCGCTTGGGATCGGTAACATAGCAGTTGTAAATGGTCTCTTTGTCTACCGCTATCATTCGGATACGGTCGAAACACTCTTTGACTGTCCATTGCTCGCGCAAACTGACGTATTCCACCGTCATTATGCTGCCCGCGCTGTCCTTGGGGTATTTGAGGATCTCGTTTATTTCTTTGCGGGTCTGCGCGTCCGATTGCTTGATTATGCGCTTGACGACGTTTGCGGGCATTTCTTCGATGATGTCTACCGTATCGTCCAAAAACATCTCGTCCAACACGGCTTTCAATTCCGCGTCGGTAAAGCTGTTCAAAAGCAATTCCTGTCCGTCGGACGACATCTCTACGAAGGTTTCCGCAGCGTTTTCTTTGCTGAGCAATCGAAAAATGGGCAGTATATCCTTTTCGTTCATCTCGTCCAGCAGCAAAGCGCCGTCTTGCGGTTGCAGTTCGTTGATCAAACGCTTTATCTCGCGAAAATTCTTTTCCGAAAGCAGTTCGATCACTTTGTCTTTCAATTCGCGCAACTCTTCGTATTCCATTTGTACCCCCTTTGGCAGATGAAAAATGTCTGCGCTTGTAACAGCACAGACAATTTGTTTTTATCGACGAATATGCCCAACCATTACAAGTTTTAGCATCATGGGGCTGTGTAATTGCATTAGGATGAGCCTTGTTTTCGACAGATCCTGCTACCCGGACGGCGCGTGTCTCCACGCTATGTCGGTAGCAACCCGTATCCCCATGGTAGCCTCACCTACCGGATTTTTTTATACCTTTATTGTAGTTTTGTTTTGCCGCTCTGTCAACGGTTTTCAATGAATTTTACGCAATATTTTTTTCTCGTTTCGTTGTTTTATTTTACGCGGCGAATCGTCGCATTGACACATATCAAAAGTTGACAAATCGCCGACTATATTGTACAATCTAAATCGGTTACAAGGTATTACTGTATGAAAGAATATTATTCAAATCGGTTCCGTTGGATGTTCCGTTATACAAGCAAAAACTTTTTGTATTGTTTGGGAAAAACGCTTTGTATCGTCGTGGGCGCGCCCATCTACGCCGTGTGCTTTGTTGCGGAAATGCTTTTGACTTTTGTCAATATGCTTTTTTGTTGGATACCCGCCCTCAACGTGGTGGTGGGGCTGCTTTGCAAGGCTTTGATTTTTTTGTTCGGCTCCGCCTTTTATATTTGCGTTTTGACGGATCTGAAAAAATTTTCGGAAGCTCTTCCGAAAGACGTCGCGGAAAGCGAGGATGTTTCTGCGGAAAGCGAGGACGTTTCGACAGACGACGCGAGCGAAAACGACGAAGAACGACAGTCGCAGGACGTGTCTGCCGACGACAACGATTAAATGCGCGAGCCGACTACGCTCGCCTTTTTTATTTCGGTGACCTAAAATTGCATTTTTTCGACTGTTTCTTACAAAACTACATTTTTTATTACCAAAAATTCGGTGCTAAACGGTGGTACAATATAAGCACAAAGAAAAAGGAGATGAATGTTTGTGATTACATTGGGTTTGGTCGGTCAGCCGGGTTTGAAAGAGGTTTTGCAGGAAAACGACGAGTTTTGCATTTTGTTCGACGTGGAGGGAAAAGACGCGCGTCATTATCTGGACGAACGCTTGCCCGACGTCGTGATCACCGAATTGATGATGAGCGGCGAGGACGGCTACGCGTTGCTTGAAAAATACAGAGACGCGAAATTTATCGTTGCGTCCGAGCTTAAAAGCGAGGTGTTCGTCATCAAGGCGTTGGAACTCGGCGCAAAGTACTATCTTGTAAAACCGGTCGAATACAGCGTGCTCGAACAGCGGATAATCAACGTCTACGAGGGCGACCGTTTGGGCGGAAAAGTGGTGCGCAAAAAGAGCGTCTCGGAAAAAACGCTTGACGAACGCATAAGCAACATATTCGTAAGCGTCGGTATCCCCGCGCATATAAAGGGCTATCAATTTTTGCGAGAGGGCATCAAGCTTGCGGTGGACAATCCGCCGATAATAAACTCCATCACCAAGAGCCTTTATCCGTCTATCGCTCGTCGCTTCAATACGACGTCCAGCAAGGTGGAAAGAGCTATCCGCCATGCTATCGAGGTGGCTTGGAACAGGGGCAAAATCGAAAATATCAACAATATCTTTGGCGTAAAGGTGTACAATTCGTCGGAAAAGCCCACAAACGGCGAGTTTATAGCGCTGCTTGCTGACAAAATGCTGCTGGAATGCGCCTATTAGCAAAAATGAAAATTGTTGGAAATTGTTAGCGAAATGGGTTGCCATTCTCCGCCCGTTATGTTATAATCGAATTGTATCGGGTCGAGCAGTCGGCTCGGAACAAATCGTATCGACAGGCGGATAAAAAAATGCAGTACTTGAAGAGGGAAATCAGAGAGAGAATTTTGGCTGCGGCGGTGGAAGAATTTAAGGAACAAGGCTTTGCCGACGCGTCCATAAGAAATATCGCCAATAACGCCGAGATCTCTTTGGGAAACATTTACAGGTACTACGCCAACAAAGAGGCTCTTTATTTCGCCGTGATAGATCCTTTCATGGAAAGCGTAAAGCAGTTTGTGGACAACGACTTTGCTTTTGCGGAAAAAACCATGAAACAAATTTCGGAAATGCTGATAGCGTTTATTATGCAGTACAATGACGAGCTGTTGATCATTCGCAAAGGCAACACCGTCCACTACGACAAATTCGTCAGCTATATAACGGACGTTATAGCCGACAAAATCAAGGAAATGCTTCAAAAGGTGTTTCCCGAAATAGACGAAAAAATCGAAAATCCCGATTTTTACACCGCGATCGCAGAGGGATTTCTTACAAGCTTTTTCAGAATTTTGAAAAACGACGATCCCAAGGAAACGCTCGAACGCAAGGCAAGAGAACTCATCACGTTTTATTTCGGTCATATGCAGGATAGATTTCGTCATTTCGATATGGAATAGAGCAAAAGTCGAGTCGGGTATTCCACGCAAAACGGGGGTCGCGTCGGGTATTCGGTGCAAAACGGCTTCACTTTGCGCACTGCGTGCGCTCGTTGCAGATTGTTTTGCATCGAACACCCTCGCTCCTAGTGAAATAAGGACGGACTTTATATAAAATTGCTTCACTGCGTGTGCCACACCGTTTAGCGACATAGTCGAGACTTGGTGTGGCACACTTGTTGCAGATTATTTTGCATGGGGACATACTCGCTCCGGGTAGAATAAGGTCGAAGTATTTTAATATTATTACATATCACGCCGCACGATTTAGTGCGGCGTTCTTCGTTGCAGATTATTTTGCGTGGAACACCCTCGCTCCGAGTAGTCCCCTCCATTCCATATAAGGTAGCGGCGCGCGCTTTGTTCCACTGCGCCCCGCCGTGGCAGCTACCAACACCACACTGTGGTGATTGGTTTAACGCGCCACGCCCTTTCACCCACCCCTATTCGCGGAGACACAGTCTGTAACAGTGATAAAAGGTTCCACTTCAAGAGGAAGGGGAGCTGTCTGCGGTAGCAGACTGAGGGGTTTGAAGTTTTAAGCGGTGCCCTTGTTGCAGATTGTTTTGCACCGAACACCCTCGCTCCGAGTAGAATAAGGTCGAAGTATTTTAATATTATTACATATCACGCCGCACGATTTAGTGCGGCGTTCTTCGTTGCAGATTGTTTTGCGCCGATTTGACATTCCCTTTATATTTCTTCATATACAGATTATGGTATTGCAATAAATTGATTTTCGGTTACGCGTAGCCGCAACAGAGCGTGTTTTATAATTTTATCCTCAATCACGTTTTGGAATATGCCGTCATAAAATATATTGACTATTATAGGAGGTTATAAATGCCTGTAAACAATTTAGATGGCAACAACTGCACTGAAAAAATATGTATCCAAGGCAAAAAGGTTTTCGACGCTTGCGTCAAGCAAACTACTTTGCAACAAATCACGGTAAGCATTTCCGACGTCAATCCGACAAATCCTGCCGTTCCGCTTCGCTTTGTCAGCGCAAAAAGCACAACTACAAAGGGAATTATAGAAAATCTTGTCGTTGAGCGGCTCACCGAACGCCCCAAATACGGTCGCGTGCAAGCGGACGTGGTGGTGCCTGTCGAAGTGACTTACATAGACGGCAACAACGAAGAGGGCAGCGGTATGGGTTCGGTCACCGTTCCCGTAGACGTGGTTATGTTCTTGCCGGAGCCGTCCATCATTCCTTATACGATAGAGGCGAGCGTTTCCGCCGTCAGCCCCGAAGGACAGTACAGTCAAACGCAGGAAATAGACGGCGTTACGTACTATATTTTCGTCATCAACTGCTGCGTGACGGCGATCTTGAAGGTAACAATGGACGTGGAGTTGATCGTTCCCAGCTACGGATATGCTATCATTCCGCCTTGTCAGGAGTACACCGAGGAGGTTTGCTCCGGCTACTTCGAGCTGCCGCTGTTTCCGGGCGGTCGCACGCCGAGCGGCGGCAACAACGGTTGAAAATTTTATCGGATCGGCGCAATCAAAAAGGATCAGAGACAATCTGATTCTTTTTGTTTGCTACTGTAACACTTGTCGCGGCTGTTTCATAGTGTGAAAGTGTGATATGGAGAAGCTGCGGTGAAATACAAAAGGTGTCCCAGATGCGGATTGAATTATATTTTGCGGGAACAACAGCTTTGCAGCGTTTGCAAAGACGAATTGGCGGGAAAGAAAAGTATCTTTGATGAAGAAAGCTACGGCGAATTACTTTGTCCCTATTGCGAAAAAAATCCGATAGACATAGACGACATTATGTGCGCGGAATGCAGGGCAAAACGCGCAAAATCAAACGGCAACGTGTAGACAAACATTCGTAATTGTGTTACAATCACAATATGAAGGTTTTTGCTATCAGCGATCTGCACCTTTCCACGGTGGTGGAAAAGCCGATGGATATATTCGGCGAAGCGTGGGACAATTATTTTGAAGAGATCAGCGCCGATTGGCGAGCCAAAGTGTCGGATGACGATCTCGTTCTTTTGCCGGGAGATTTTTCCTGGGCGATGCGCATGAACGAAGCGGTACCCGATTTCGAGCTTGTCGCAAAGCTGCCCGGACAAAAGGCGATATTGCGCGGAAATCACGATTATTGGTGGAACACGCTTTCGCAGGTGAGGGCTATGCTGCCCAAGGGTTTTTTCGCTTTGCAAAACGATTGCTTGCGTTTCGGCGACGTGTTGATATGCGGTACTCGCGGCTGGGTGTGCCCAGACGGCGACAATCTGTCAGCCGAAGATCAAAAAATATATTTGCGAGAGTCGGAACGACTCAAACTGTCCCTTGCCGCAATGCAAAAAATGCGTTCTCCGACCGACAAGGTGATCGCTATGATGCATTATCCTCCCTTCAACGGCAAGTACGACGACAGCGAATTTATCCGACAATTTGTCGTCGCCGAGGTGCCGACGGTGGTTTACGGACATCTGCACGGCAAGGATTGCCGCGCAAGTCTCTATATGAAAAAATTCGGAATGGAGTTTTATCTGACAAGCTGCGATCTGGTGGGCAACAAGCTTACGCGGATATTGTAGACGAAATTTTTTGCTTTTTTCCAAAAACCTTTGTCTAAACTATTGCAAAAAAACGAATGCGGTGTTATAATATTTTTATCGTATAAATAGGGCATCTTAGGGATCGTCCGCGTAGTTTATCACATATATTTTTTCGACGGTTTTTGATTTGTTTTATCAAAAGCTGTCCAATAGTGAAATCGTTTGTCGATTTTTCTTGTTTGAGCCCTTCAAAATCACATTTTTGTTGGCTCAAAAAATTTTTTACAAAAAAATGGTTAAAAATGGTTGAAAATGGTTTTCAATTGTGGTAGAATGGATACACAAATAGAAAGGGGAATAGTCTCGTGATTTTGCTCGGCAATTTCCAGCATTCGTTGGACGACAAAAACAGAATACGACTTCCGTCCAAGTTCCGTGAGAAACTTGGAAGCGAGTACATTCTTGTTCCGGGTACGCAAGGTTGCATCTGGCTTTATCCTCTTTCCTCCGAGGGCGACTTTATCAATATGATGAACGATATCGGCGAATTCAACCCCTCCAATGCCGAAGCGGTGCGTACCATCGCTTCGATGGGCAGCCTCGTCGACGCCGATTCTCAGGGACGATTTATGTTGCCCGACGGACTCATCACGTTTGCCAAGATAAAAAAGGATGTTCGCATCATCGGTACCATCAAAAAGGTAGAGATCTGGGGCGAAGAAGCTTACGTCGAATACAGCAAAAAGGTCGGGACCACACCCGCTGATATAGACAGGATTTACGAAAATATCGATAAATCCGGCAAAAAACAATGAAATATGAGCATAAATCCGTGCTGTTGGATGAGGCGGTTGACGCGCTCAACGTTCAGCCAAACGGCATATATGTAGATTGCACTGTGGGCGGTGGTGGTCACTCGGCCAAAATATTGGACAAGCTCCAAGGTGGTAAACTGATTGCAATAGACAAGGATGAAGACGCACTGACGGTGTGTAAAAAAAGGTTAAAGGGTAACGTCAGTTTTATTCATTGCGACTTCAAGTGGCTCGGAGAAGTCCTCAGGGAGCTGAGGATTGACAAAGTGGATGGAATACTCGTCGATTTGGGCGTGAGTTCCTACCAGATAGACAATCCCGAACGGGGCTTCTCCTACATGGTGAGCGACGCACCGCTGGATATGCGGATGGACGCAAGCCAGAGCCTTTCCGCCAAAGGTATTGTAAACAGCTACTCCGAAGCGGAGCTGTGCAAGCTGATAAGAGACTTCGGCGAAGAAAAGTTTGCCAAGTCCATAGCTCGAAATATCGTTGCCGAACGGCAAAAAAATGAGATAGAAACTTGCGGACAGTTGGTGGAGATCATAGAACGATCCGTACCGCACTGTTCGAGAAAGAAGGGCAGTCACCCCGCAAAACGCACTTTTCAAGCGTTGCGCATCGAGGTCAACAAAGAATTGGACGGTATCGACGCCTTTTTGAAGGAAGCGGTAGACTTACTCAATCCAAACGGCAGATTGGCGGTGATAACTTTTCACAGTCTGGAAGACAGGATAGTAAAACAATGTTTTGCCGATTTTGCAACCGACTGTATATGCCCGCCGTCGTTTCCCAAATGCGTGTGCGGTCATCGTGCCAAGGGAGTGACGCTTTTCAAAAAACCGATAGAACCCTCTGCGCGGGAACAGCAGGACAATCCCCGTTCCAAAAGCGCAAAGCTGAGAGTATTTGTAAAAAAGTAATTTATTCGCAAGGTGGTGAATACAATGCAATGGAATAACGAAGTAGGGTATCAACAACCGCAACAGGACGTTTATGCGGACATAAAGACGTCCTATTCGGCAAATCCTTACGCTCAGGACAACACGGAGAGTCAGGAGTTTTCTCTTTCCAGCATTCAACAGAAACTCGGTTCGCTCAGTCAGACGCAGGAGGCAGACATAACCTCCAATTCGCCCGACGTGATGCCTTCCGCGCAGACGTTGACAATGAGCTACCAACGTGAATATGCAGCCGCCAAGACCCGTACCGCGTCAAAGCTTTCCACCAAGGAAAAGGTGATGATCGCAAGCTACGCAATAGTCGTTTTGGCATTGATAGTCGCCGTTGCGGTTTGCGGCGTTTCCGTCACGAACAGTTTTAACGCGACGTTGAGCAGCAACGCCGAATACAGCGAGTTGGCTCAAACGGTAGCCGAATTGACCGCCGAATCGCAGAGAGAAAACTTCGAAGAGTTGGACAGACGCGCTACCGAACTCGGATATGTGGACGCATCCCAATCCAACACGCAGACATACACCGAGTTGGAGACAAGACCCGCGCAAAATTTCTCCGTCGAATCCAATTGGTTTGACTCATTGTGCGATTGGTTTAGCAACGTATTCGGGGGCTGATTTGCAAGACAATTATTATTTGACAAAAAAGAGATTGCTGTCACTTGTCGTGGCGGCAATTTTTTTGTTTGCGGTCATATTTTTGCGTTTGGCGTATATACAAGTAGGTTGGGGCAAAGCGTTGCAGGCAAGGGCGGGAGAACAGTGGCAAAGAGATCTGCCGATACGCGCCTATCGCGGCGATATTGTGGACGCCAACGGAAATTTGCTTGCAACTACGCAGACGGGATACGGTATCTACGCAAGACCGCAAAGCGTAGAGGACGCGGAGGGCGCGGCGAGAATACTATCGGAGATCCTCGACGCAGATTACGAAACGCTGCTCGGCAAATTGACTAAAAGGGGCGTATCCGAGGTCACGATAAAGCGTCAGGTGTCCGCCGAAAAGGCTGAAGCGATACGCAATTACGACCTCAAAGGCGTCTATCTCGCCTCGGAGGGACTGAGAAGCTACGTATACGGTGATTTTCTTTCGCAAGTGTTGGGTTTTGTGTCCTCCGACGGCACGGGGCAAACGGGCATAGAGGCGTACTACGACAAATATTTGCAGGGCTTGAACGGTATGCTGCTAACGGAAACGGATCTCGTCGGCGACGAATTGGACAACGGATCTACAAGTTATGTGCCGGCAGTCAACGGGCTTACCGTCACCTTGACCATAGACGCGGTGATACAAACCATTGCGGAAAACGTATTGGATCTTGCGATGTATCAGCAAAATCCTCAGGCGGCGCGCTGCATCGTGACGGACGTTGAAACGGGAGAAATTTTGGCAATGGCGTCTAAGCCGAGCGTCGATCTTAACGATCTGCCTCGCGACGATATAGAGTATTTGATGAAATACTCCAAAAACACCTTGCTTACGGACGTATATGAACCGGGGTCCACATTCAAAGTACTTACCGCTTCCGCATGTCTGGAAGAATACCGCAAGGGAAATCCGAAAGCGTTCTCCGCCGAACACGTTTTCGCAAATTCCTCCGGTACTCGCATAATAGACGGCTCCAAGATCAGCTGTTGGACAAAACACGCCAACGGCAAGCATTCCAATCAAACGTTATCCGACGCGCTCAACAACAGTTGCAACCCCATTTTTACGGATATAGCGCTGTCTCTCGGCAAGGAAACTATGTACGATTATTTGGACAAGTTCGGCTACGGAAGCGTTACTGGCATAGACTTTGCGGGGGAACAGGCGGGTATTCTCGTGCCCGAAAGCGCCGTTACCAACGGAGATCTGGCGCGTATAGGCTTCGGACAGACGATAGCCGTCACCGCGCTCCAACTTTGTATGGCGACTGCGGCGGCGGTAAACGGCGGATTGCTTATGAAACCGTATCTTGTCAAGGAAATTTCCGATCCTATTTCCGGGACGACGGTCAAGCGCTTTACGCCGACGGTGGTAAACCGTGTGATCAGCGAGGAAACGAGCAAGCAAATCGCCGCAATGCTTCAACGCGTTGTAGACGAGGGCGGAGGCAAAAACGCCAAAATAGAAGGCTACCAGGTGGGCGGAAAAACGGGTACGGCGCAAAAATTCGTGGACGGAGCGTTGGCAACGGGAAAATACGTGTCGTCGTTTATCGGGTTTTTCCCCGCAAGCAAGCCCAAGTATATGGTACTTATGATAGTGGACGAGCCGCAAGGGCAAAGCTACGGCTCCATTGTCGCGGCGCCTTATGCGGGGTTGATATTCAGAGAGATAATAAATTACAAGGATATAGCTCCCTTGGAATAACGCCTCAATTCATAAAGTTCTTATATTGCAAATAAAATAATCTGTACAAGCAATTGTACGGATTATTTTTTGGAGTAGAAAATGTATCTTCAACAAATACTAAACAATGTAAGCTATCGTGTCGTGGGAGAGGGCAACCCCGATGTGACCTCGCTTGCGTGCGACACATCGTCGGTAAAGCCCGGATGTTTGTTCTTTTGCGTAAAGGGGTCGCGTTACGACGGGCATGATTTTTTTCGTAAAGCGATAGGCGACGGCGCGGTGGCGATCGTATGCGAACGTCCGTTGGAAACGCAGGCGTTGCAGCTTATAGTCGAAGACGTGCGCGCCGTTATGAGCATCGCCGCGAAAAATTTCTTCGGCTGTTGTGCGGACAAAATGAAAATAGTCTCCATCGTGGGCACAAACGGCAAGACATCCACATCGTATGTGTTGGAGGCAATATTGACAAAAGCCGGATACAAAACGGCTGTAATAGGAACCAACGGCATTTTTTTCAACGGGCAGAGATACCCCAACGCCTTGACGACCCCCGATCCGATAGAACTGCACGGTTGGCTAAGACAGATGTATCTGAACAAGGTGGAAGTAGTCATTATGGAGGTGTCCGCTCATGCTATCGCGCTTCGAAAAATGCTGGGTATAGTCTCCGACGTAGCTGTATTTACCAATTTTTCGCAAGATCATCTGGATTTTTTTCGCACGATGGAAAATTATCGGGAAACAAAGAAAAGTTTCTTCTCGCCGAATTTCGTCCGAAACGCCGTTACCAACGCAGACGACGAGTTGGGCAGAGAAATAGCCCGATTGCTGCCTTCCGCCACCTATGGCGTGGAGCATAAAGCCGACGTGCAAGCAACGGACGTGCATATAAGCAAAGAGCAGTCGGACTACAAAGTGGAGTTTTTCGGTCAGACGGCGCTTATCAAAACTCATCTTGCGGGGATATTCAACGTTTACAATACTCTCGCGGCGGCAACGTGCGCGTCCGTACTCGGAGTGGACGTGGATACGGTCATAGCCGCGATCGAGGACGTAAGGTGCGTGGCGGGACGCAACGAAACGCTCGTTCGTTCCGACGGGGCGCGTATTGTCGTGGATTTTGCACATACTCCCGACGGGATACAAAACATTTTGAGTTTTCTTAAACGCACGACGGAGGGCAAGCTGATAGTAGTTTTCGGGTGCGGGGGCAACCGTGACAAATTCAAACGTCCTTTGATGGCGCAAACGGTATCGCAGTTTGCCGATTTTGCGGTGCTGACTAACGACAATCCCCGCTACGAGGACCCGAAATTGATCGCAAGAGATGCGTCGGAAGCGCTGACGTGCAAATACAAAGTAATACTGAATCGCTCGCAAGCAACGGAATACGCCCTCTCGATAGCAACGGGCTGCGACACGGTGGCTATCCTCGGTAAAGGCGCCGAGGAATATCAGGAAATACGCGGTCGCAAATTTCCTTATTCCGACGTCGAGGTGGTTCGTAAGCTGTTGCGCGTGGAGTAGGTACATATCACTGACAATAAAGGAGTTTTATGCAGGCTTTGTCTTTTTTGACGGCATTTGCCGTATCTTTGCTGTTTTGTGCGTTGATCTTGCCCGTACTCAGACGGCTGAAAGCGGGGCAGGAGATCCTCCTATATGTAACGGAACACAGCGGCAAGCAAGGTACGCCCACAATGGGCGGAATAGCGTTTATTCTCGCTATCGCTTTGTTGAGCGGATTGTTTTGCGATTTTTCCAATCGAGCAACGGCAGTGGCGATAGCGGTGTTTGCGGCTTACGGAGTGGTGGGATTTCTTGACGACTTTATCAAGATACGATACAAACGCAATATGGGCTTGCATGCTTATCAAAAAATAATCGTTCAGCTTGCAATAGCCGTGTTGGTGGCGTTATTTGTACAAAGCGAGGTTTCCATAGGAGATAAACTGAGGATCCCTTTTACGGCTTCGGAGATAAGCGTAGGCTTTTGGATAGTGCCGTTGGTTATTTTTATATATCTGGCGTGTACCAACAGCGTCAACCTTACCGACGGGATAGACGGTTTGGCAACAAGCACGACGATATGTTTTCTTGCGGGAATGATAGCGCTTTTGACAAGGGAATTGCGTTTGTTGGAAAGCGTCGGCGACACGTATGCTTACAGGCAGACTAAGGATATAATAATGCTTTGCTATTTGTGCTGCGGTGCGCTTGCTGCGTTTTTGCTTTTCAACAGTTACGACGCAAAGATGTTTATGGGCGACACGGGGTCGCTTGCTCTCGGCGCGATGGTGGCTTGCGTGGCGATATTTACCCGAATGAGCTTGTTCATTCCTATCGTGGGCTTGATGTTCGTTTGGTCGAGCGTGTCGGTTATCTTGCAGGTGACGTACTTCAAGCTCACCAAGGGAAAAAGAATTTTTCTTATGGCGCCTTTTCATCATCATCTTCAAAAAAAGAAATGGAGCGAGACTCGTATATGCGTGTTGTACAGCCTTGTGACGGTATGTATTACTTTCGTTTTGCTGGGAATCGGAGAATAGTATGTCAAACATAGTAGTATACGGAAAGAAAAAAACAGGCAAAAGCTTGATAAAAATGTTACAAAAGCTAAATAAAGAAGCAATTTTATATGACGACGAAACGGAATACGAAGACGATCTTTTTACAAGCGAAAGTCTTGTATTGGTTAGTCCGGGAGTTCCTCCGAGAGCAAAAGGACTGTCTGCCGCTCAAAAGGTCGGCGCAGAGATTATGGGAGAAACAGAGTTTTGTTTTCGCTATTGCAAGGGCAAAATTATTTCCGTTACGGGCACCAACGGCAAAACTACCGTTTGCGAAATGACTGCGAGTATTTTACGCGACAGCGGTAATAGGCAAACATACCTCTTGGGCAACGGCGGCGTGCCTTTTTCCGAAAAAGTATTGGATGTGCAGCCCGACAATATTGTGGTTTTGGAAAGTTCCAGCTTTCAGTTGTACGGCTGTAAAAGCTTTGCGCCCTATGTCGCCGTGCTTACGAACATTGCGCCCGATCACCTCAATTGGCATGAGAGTATGGATGAATACATAAACGCGAAAAAAAACAATTTTCTTCGCATGACCGACGGCTTTGCGATATTCAACAAAGACGACGGCGCGGCAGTCGAATTATCCCGCGAGTGCAAAGCGACCAAGCTGTATTATTCGTTAAGGGACAATACGGCGAACTGTTACTTTGACGGAGAAAACGTTATTTTGCGCGGAAACGGCAAAGAGTCGGAGATAAACGCGCGATTTATCGGCGGATTTGCCCGTCACAATGTATCCAACGCGTTGGCGGCGATACTTGCGAGCTGCTGTGCGGGCGCAGAGCCTTGCGCCGCGGTAAGCTCTTTGCGGAACTTTGCTACTCCGCCTCACCGTCTGCAAAAAGTGGACATTATTGACGGCGTGGCGTTTATAGACGACAGCAAAGCCACCAATGTCCATGCCGCCGTCAGCGCGCTTAATTGTGTGGAGGGCAACATCGCGCTTATTCTCGGCGGCTCCGACAAGGGAGAGGACTACGGTGAGATATTTCGCAATGCGGGAGCGGACGTAAAAGCCGTCGTCGCCGTCGGGCAAACGGCAGAAGCGATATATGAATGCGGCAAACGGTTCGGAAGGAACGTCATCGTGCTGGGCGATTTCAAACAAGCCGCCCGTTACTGCTTTGATTTGCTGAAACCTATCGGAGGAACGGTGTTGATGTCAAACGCCTGCGCCAGCTTCGACAGCTTCGGCGGCTTTGAGGAAAGAGGCGATTATTTTGCGCGTGCCGTAAAGGAAATAAAGAGTGAAAATCAAAAAAGTTGATTACATATTGCTGTTTGCCGTATTGGCTCTCGTAGGGATAGGACTGCTGTTTGTTTACAGCGCAAGCAGTTATTCTGCGGAGTTGACGTACGGAAACAAATATTTTTTTCTTACCAAGCAGGCAATAGGCGCGGCGGTGGGTTTGGTAGCAATGCTGGTGGCGATCAACGTCAATACCGACTATTTGAAAAAACTGTGGATCGTCGGCGTAGTGATAGCCGCGGCGTTGTTGGTATTGGTGTTTGTGCCGGGCATAAGCATTGAAAACTACGGCGCGCGTCGCTGGATAGGTGTGGGTAGCTTTTCCATGCAGCCGTCCGAGATCGCCAAATTCGCCTACGTCTTGTTTTGCGCAGCGTATATGTCTTTGTACGATATGTCCAAGCTGAGCCGATGTTTGGCGCCTATCGGGGTCGGCGTTCTGTTTTGCGGATTGATCATCGCTGAGCCGAATATGTCCATAACTATGTGCATGGCAATGCTTATGATAATAATGTTGTTTTTGGGCGGAATGAAGTGGAAATACTTCTTGTTGATGCTCATTCCCATTGCGCTTGCGGTGCCGTTGTTGATAGTTATGGAGCCATATCGTTTGCAGCGGCTGCTGGCGTTCATAGACCCTTGGGCGTCTCCGAAAGACGAAGGCTATCAATTGATACAATCGCTTTACGCGTTGGGCAGCGGCGGTTGGTTTGGCGTGGGGTTGTTCAACAGCAGACAAAAGTACCGTTTTTTGCCCTTTGCGGAAAGCGATTTTATATTGTCGATCATCGGGGAAGAAACGGGTCTGCTCGGTTGTTTGGGCGTTTTTGCTTTGTATGCCGTAGTGATAGTGCGCGGCGTTCGGGTCGCCGTCAACAGCAGAGACAAATTCAGCTGTTATCTTGCGGGAGGTATCTCTGCCGTTGTGGCTGTGCAGTCGCTGTTGAATTTCGCGGTGGTGACGGGCAGCATACCGCCCACGGGTCTGCCGTTGCCTTTTATCAGCTACGGCGGCACGTCGTTGGTCGTTTTTATGGCGGCGATGGGAATTTTGCTGAATCTGTCCGGAAAGGTCCGCGACAACGGTTTGGGAGG
Source organism: uncultured Clostridia bacterium (assembly GCA_947589685.1). Lineage (GTDB taxonomy): Bacteria > Bacillota > Clostridia > Christensenellales > CAG-314 > Fimimonas. The sequence continues at coordinate 77,867 of CANQCN010000001.1, read as the reverse complement.
TAGTTTGTGGAGTACATAATAAATGGCGGACGACCGCTTTGCGGCGAAATACCCGTCTACGGAGCCAAAAATTGCGCTTTGGCATTGTTGGGAGCGAGCGTTTTGACGGACGACGATCTTGTTTTGCGCAATTGTCCCGACATCGCGGATGTTGCCAATATGATCGTGTTGCTGCAAGTTATGGGCAAAAAGGTCGTTCGACAAGGGGATACGGTGACGTTGAGCGGGCGTTTGACGAGTATTTGCGCGCCGCGTTCCGTTGCCACGCTGCTGCGCGGTTCGGCATTGATATTGGGAAGCGCAGTGGCAAGATACCACCAAGTCGCCCTGCCCTTGCCCGGAGGCTGTGCGATAGGCGCTCGTCCTATGGATATTCATTTGTGCGGCTTGCAGGCGCTGGGCGTAGATGTTTTGGATACGGGCGATATGGTCAGCTGCAAGGGAGTTCCCAAGGCTGCCGAATATAAGCTGCGTTTTGCAAGCGTAGGAGCGACGGAAAATTTGCTTTGCGCTTGCGTTTTGGCGGAGGGCGTAAGCACTCTCGTCAATTGCGCGACCGAACCGGAGGTCGTCGCGTTGGAACAGATGTTGGTGCAAATGGGCGCCAGGATTAGCGGCGCGGGAAGTTCCGTTGTGCAAATAGAGGGCGTAAAAAAAATTCACGGTACGGAATTTGTCGTTATCCCGGACAGAATAGTTGCCGCTACCTATTTATCCGCCGCCGCGGCTACATACGGCAACATAACGGTCACAAATTGTTGTCCGCAACATATGGGAGCTTTTTTGGATCTGATGAGTCGGCGTTTTGACGTGCGTTGCCGCAGCGACGCGATAGACTTTTCCGCAAAGCGCGCTCCCGACGGTTACGGCAGAGTGGAGACCGCGCCCTATCCGTTTTTCCCCACCGATATGCAGTCGTTGTTGTTGACTCTTGCCGCTTGTTCTAGCGGAAAAACGGTGATCGTCGAAAATCTATTTGAAAACCGTCTTGCTCACAACGCCGCGGAGCTGAACAAAATGGGAGCGGATATTTCGGTGGAAAATAACGTCGCGACCGTGTACGGCGGCAAACTGCATGGCGCAAACGTGTCGGCAAGCGATTTGCGAGGCGGCGCGGGATTGGTGATCGCCGCGCTCGCGGCAGAGGGGCAAAGCGCCGTATCCGAAATTCGTCATATCGGCAGGGGTTATGTCGATCTCGCGGGAAATCTGAACAAGTTGGGCGCGGAAATATCGGTGCGCGATTGAGAAGAGGGCGTCGCCTCTTCTTTTTGTCGCTTATAACTTTTTTGAAAGGGCGTCGCGTCCGTTTTGTTTGCGATAAGTAAAAATAAATATCCATATCTCATTTTTTCTGTTATTTTTTTCATTGACTAACGCGCGAATTAGTTGTATAATCTATTTAATAATTGTCGGCGGATGTCGTTTTGTCGACGACAATTTTCAGTCAAGGGAGAGCAATCGTTGAAAAGCAAAAAGCTTTTGATTTCACTTACGGTCGTAGCATTGGTAGTAGTTGTAATCGTCGTTTTGGCGGCGGTGCTTACCGTACAAAATATCGAGCCCGTCTACCACGGAATCGACGGCAACCCGATCAGGATACCGTCGGACGGTTGGGCGCGGGACGAATTGGAGGCGAGCTACAAAGGCAAAAGCATCGTGTTTTTGTCCAAGTCCAATCTGATGTCCGAGGTCAATCTTAAAAATCACGTATGGCACGCCTTTGCCGTGGTCAAGCATTTCCCCAATGTGGTGGAAATACACTTCGTCAGACGTACCGCCGTGGCTAAATTTATGAGTACATCGGGTTACGTTTACGTAGACTGTTTCGGATATGCTATGGACAAGCCCGAACAAGACAACGTAATGGACATAACCAGCGCATTCGAATATACCGATCTGTTGCAAAACGAAGTGGGCAAACCCGTCCTGTTCCAATCTTCCGACAACGGCGAACGCTCCGACAGCAACGCCCGTCTCGGCTACGTATTGGGCGCGATAGAAGCCACTTGGCAGTGTATGGTGGAATTCTCCGATATGACGCAGGTGTTGGGAGAAAGCAGCGTATTCGGTTTCAATGAGGACGGAGATCTCGTGATCACGCCCTATATGAAGGGCAAGATCGTGGTGCAGTCTCCCGAAGTCGATCTCGGCGCCAGACTTATCAAGGCGTACAGCGTATATTACAACGATCAGATCAAGCTCCACGACGACAATTACACGATAACGGTGTACAAAAACGGCAGAATAACCACTCCTTCCAAATAAAGCGAAGAAGTACAGAGGAAAATATGAAAAACAATTTTGTGGCAATTTTGGACTTTGGGTCGAGTAAAGTTACTTGCATGGCGGCAACCAAGGTTTCGGACAACGGCGATTTCGTCATCAAAGCCGTGGGACAGTCGTCTTACAGCGGTTTTGACGACAACGCGTGGTACGAACCCGACTTGTTGGACAATGCGGTAACGCAGGCCATCAGTCAAGTCGAAAACAAAATGAAAAGCAACATCAAAGAGATTTACGTCGGCGTACCGGGCGCTTTTTGCGCGTTGGCTACGGGAGAGGCGTCGCTCAACTTCCATTCCAAAAAGAAAATGGACGAAAACGATGTTGCGGAGATAATCGAAAAAGCCAATATTTTCAAAGCGGACGACAACGTTATCCCTTTGACGGGCAAACCCGTATTCTACTTTGTCGACGGAATAATCCGCACCGACGACGCCGTGGGCGTGATAGGCAACAAGCTGACGGGCCTGGTATCATTTTCTTTTATGAAAAAGTACTTTCGCAACACCGTCGCCCCCATTTTGTTGGAAAACGGCATAAACAGGGTGCATTACGTAAACGTATGCGAGGCGCAAGCGGGCTTTATTTCCAATACAATGCTCAAAAGCGGCTATTCGATTATCATCGACGTGGGTCATATCACCACCAACGTGGTGTTGTGCGGAGGCAACGGTCTGCTGTTTCAACGTACGTTTGCGTTGGGCTCGGGCTATCTGGCGGGCGATCTGTGTCAGGTGTTGGGCTGTGAATTCGACTTTGCAATGAACGTATTGGAAAAAATCAATCTCAATCTCGAAGTGAGACAAGGCGACGCCTACACCGTAAACGGACGAATGGTGGACGCGGCTCAAACAAACGAGGTGGTAAAGGCGCGTATCGCGCAGATCGCCGAATACATTATGAGGAGCTTTGCCATGTGTGAACGGGAAGTGCCGTCCGACACCCCCGTAATATTGACCGGCGGCGGTTTGGCTTATCTGCGCGGAGGCGTGGACGCCCTCTCTCATGCTTTGCAAAAGCCGATCAGACTTTATCGCAGCGTCAATCCTCAAACAAACAGAAACGAATACACATCGAGCTACGGCTTGATTTATGAAGCGATCCGAAACGTCAAAAACACGGGAGGATTGCTGTCTATGTTCAGAAATTTACGCAAAGGAGATAACTAATGGAAAACGACACGAACGGCGGAATCGCAAAAATATTGATAGTAGGCGTAGGCGGCGGCGGAGGCAATGCCGTCAACAGCATGATGAAAGCGGGCATACGCAACGTTGAATATCTCGCTCTCAATACGGACCAGCAAGCGTTGTCCAAGCTGTCCGCAAAAAAGATGGCTATCGGCGAAAAGCTTACCAAGGGACTCGGCGCGGGCGCAAATCCCGAAGTGGGCAAGGCTGCCGCATTGGAAAGTAAGGAAGCGATCCAAAACGCATTGCAGGGCGTGGACTTGCTGTTTATCGCTGCCGGTATGGGCGGCGGCACGGGTACGGGCGCGGCTCCCGTTGTCGCGCAGATCGCAAAAGAGTTGGAAATTCTCACTATCGCCGTTGTGACGAAGCCCTTCAATTTCGAAGGCGTGCGCCGTATGAAAAACGCCGAAATGGGAATCGAAAACTTAAAAGGCAATGTGGACTCGTTGGTGATCGTGCAAAACGAAAAGCTCAACCGCGACAAAAACTTCTCGATAATGGACGCCTTTGCCAAGGCGGACGAGATACTGTTGCAAGGCATACGCGGCATTACGGATATCGTGGTGCAGGACGGCCGTATCAATCTTGACCTTGCCGACATCAAGTGCGTTATGCGCAACAGCGGTATGGCTCATATGGGCGTCGGCGAAGGCAAGGGTAAAAACAAAACCATCGACGCAATACGCAAAGCGGTCTATTCGCCCTTGTTGGAGACTACGATACAAGGCGCGTCCAGCTTGATAGTCAATTTCCGCGGCGGAGAGGATCTGTCCTTGGACGAAGTGACTACGGGCGTGGATCTCGTGCGTCAAGTAATTTCTCCCGACGCAAACGTTTTGTTCGGCGTGGGCTTCGACGAACAAATGAAGGACGAAGTACAAGTAACGTTGATCGCTACGGGATTTTCCGGCAAGGGAGACGGCAGAGCTGCATTTTTCAGCAGTGAAGCGGCAACTCACGTAGCGGCGACCAATATTCAACGCTCCAACGCGGTCAATCAACCGATTACGAGCGGAAATCCCTTGGGCAATTCGGACGGTATGCGCGATATGAGTATGCAAAGCGCGCCTTTCGCGCAGCAACAGCCTCAACCGCAGCAAACCGCGTCACCCACGATTTCCGGCAATGTTTCCGTGGACGGAGATCCGTCCATACCCCCGTTTCTTCGCAAAATGAAGGGTTAACAAATTCAAAAAAGCTTGTTCCGTTCGGGACAAGCTTTTTTTGTGTTTTTTGCTCGCGCCGTGTTTATAGAGAATGATTTGACAATAATCTATTATTAGGATACAATAAAAATATGGACAGCAAGCAAAACAGTCGGCAAGATCGGGCGCTCCCACAAGAAGACGTCGCCGAAACGGACGTAAGAGAGTCCCAAGTCGAAACCGACAACAATGCCGAAAAAGAAAAAAATATCGATCCAAAGAAAAAACGCGTAAGAAAAATTCTTCTTACGCTTTTGTTGGTTACGATCATCGCCGCCGTAATAGTTTATACCGCCGTCAAAGATTTCAGCGGTGGAAACGTCGACATAGGCAATGTTTTCAGACAGATCAAGGACAATTGGTATTACTTGATCGTTTTGTTGGGATTGTTTTTTCTTACTATTTTTGCCGAAACGTTAAAGTTTTTTATGATGATAAGAAAGACGACGGGCAAATATATGTTCGGCACGGCTTTTACCAACGCCGCGTTGGGCAAGTTTTACGATTACGTTACGCCCTTCGGGTCGGGCGGACAACCCTTTCAAATTTATTATTTGGCAAAAAACGGCGTTCCGGGAGGTCCGGCGGGCGCTATACCCATCGGCTCGATGTTTTTGTCTCAATTTACGTTTTTCGTTTGCGCGGTCGTCTCCTTTATAGTAGGCGTAGACGCAAACGTGGCGTCGATAGATATACCTATCTACATACAGATCCTGGCTTATTTCGGAGCGGTATGCTATATTTCCGTATCGCTGTTTTTGGTGGTGTTTTCCTTTTTCCCGAAAGCGGGGCACAAGGTCATCGCTTGGGGCGTCAAAGTGCTTACCAAATTGAGGATATGTAAAAAACCGGAAAAATGGATAGAAAAGGGCAACACCGCGATAGACAACAACAAAAAGAATATGTCCATAATTTTCAAATCAAAACGCGTTTTGATAGTGGGGACGTTGTTGTCCTTTGTATTCAATCTGGCGCAGTGTTCTATGCCGTATTTTACCTTGCTGTTATTTTCCGACGCGTTGGCGGCAAACGGCTTGACACCGTCGTGGCAGTTGTGGTTTGACGTTACGCGCATTACTTTCTTTATCTATTGCGCGATAACGATAGTTCCCACTCCCGGCAATTCGGGCGCGGCGGACGGCACGTTTTACGGCTTGTTCAGCAGCGTATTGATGGCGGGAACATGCTTTACGGGCATGATGATATGGCGTATGTACAGTTTCTACTCTTATATTATTTTGGGAGTGACCGTTACCGTCACAATGAAGGTCGTCGGAATTATACGCGCCAAACGAGGCAAAACTCCAATACGATGATTGAGGCGTTTTGAGTAATATGAAAAAAATATTGGTAACTTTGGTTGAAGCGGGCATGGGGCATATAGTGACGGCACGCGCAATTTTCGAGGCGCTCGCTCGTTTCAAGAACGACGACGTGCAGGTGGAACTTCTTGACATATTTCAAAGCAACGAAACGCTGCAAAAATATGAAAAATTTTTGATAGCGGAAACAAAGAGAGCAAGTCGGGATATTCTTCACTCCCGCGTACAAATGGCGTCTATGTATTTGCTGGGCGCACAAAACACATTGCGCTTGGTCCATTCCACTATTTACAAAAAGCAAGTCGATCTTTACGTAGAGCAACTGCGCGCTATCGCTCCCGATGTTATCATCGACACTCATTATTTCACTGCGTACTGTGCGGCGCAGTACCGCGACAGGTATGCCCCCGATTGCCGCGTGGTCACTTACGATCCCGACAATTACGTACACGGCTGGTGGTACCGCAAGGTGGATTATTTTATCGTAAACAACGAGTTTGCGTACGCCCGCGCGATAAAGAAATTTTCTCCGAAGAAAGTACGTCAAGTATATTTTATTTCTCATAGGGAAAGGGATGAAGTCTGCGAAAGCAAGCAATATTACCGTGAAAAATACGGTATTCCGCAGGATAAATTCGTGGTGAAGATCGCCGACGGAGCGTATGCAAAAGCCAAGGAGGAAAGTTTTGTTCGCGAGCTTGTCAAGACGGACAAGCCGATAACGATAGTAGCGATTTGCGGACGAAACGAAAAACTGAAAAACAAGTTGGACAAGCTCAAAGAGACGCTGCCGAGCAACGTCACCCTTATACCGATGGGCTTTGTGGACAAGATTTACGAAGTGTTTCGCGCTTGCGACCTTTTCATCACAAAAGCCGGTCCCAACGCGGTATTGGACAGCGTGCTTATGCGGGTGCCCGTTGTTGTAAACTATTGGGCAAACAAGATCGAGTGGGCTACGAAAGAGTTGTTTGTTAAAAATTACGGCTGCGGCGTGGTCATAGAAAATGCGCGCAAGACCCGCAAGTTCGTAGAGAGCTGTATAGACAACGAAAGCATTTTGGACGAATTTGTCCGCAACGAGAAAAAGATCGACAAAGACAGAAACGGCGCGGACGAAGTCGCGCAATTTGTATTGGGAGAAGTGCTGAAATCAAACCGTTCAAAGCAACGCGAGGCGGACTGAAAAGTCGCAAATGGGGTAATGTTTTTTGATCGACGATAAATATTCGCTTAAATTTATAAAATAGCTTTTGCAAAGAATATTTTTCTTGTCAATGGGCACACTTGCAGCAGGAGGTAGAAACAATGAAATCTACAAAGAACACAGGCACAAAGCCCGCAAAGAACACCAAAACAAGCGATTGCAGCAACAGCAAAAACAAAACGTCCGATTGCTGCGGCGGTTCGAAGCGTAACAGCAAGTCCTCTTCGCAGGAAGAGGAAGGCGACCCACAAGGTAGCTATACGGGCAACCCCATAGGTTGGGGAAAATTTGCAGAGCCCGTCCAGGACGCGGACGATCTGTAAGCGAGGAACTGCCGTTTTGCGGCAGTTTTTCTATTTGCGGCGGGGCGGATGCAGCAGTTCTATGCTTACTTTGGACGAGCAGTCGTCGCAATGCAGCACAAGCTTTCCGTGACGGGTGCGACAAGTGTATTCCAGACTTTGTCCTTGTTTGCAGCAATTTTGTTGTCGGCAACGATCGTCTTTGCATTTCTGCTTGCATACCGTATCGAGATATGTTTGTTCGTTCAAAAATCGACCGGAATTGCAACATTTCATATTAAATTGTATGAGATAGGCACAAAATTTGTCAAAATGCTTGAAAGATCGGCGACGGTGTATTATAATATACCCATTATAGGAGGGCACAACAATGATTTTTGAAAAAGTACAAAAACTTCTTGCGGAATCTCTCAATATCGATCCGAGCAAGATCACTATGGAAACCAACATTGTACAGGATCTCGGCGCAGACAGTCTCGATATGGTGGAGATGCTTATGTCACTCGAAGACAACTTCGGCATTACCGTACCCGACGAAGCGGCAAACGAGCTTGTGACCGTGGGCGCGATCGTAAAGTACATCGAAGACCAAAAGAAGTAACTTACCAAAAATTATTGTCCGAACGCGCTCGGTGCGTTCGGATTTTTTTCATCGATTATGAACTACACAGAATTGATCCGGACGCTGCGGCAAAACGGCAGCAAAAGCTACAACGAGTTCAACAACAAGATCGTCAACAGCGGTGTGCCTATGTTCGGCTGTTCCGTTCCTTTCGTGCGCAAACTTGCCGCGAGTTGTACGTTGGAGGAGGCGGAAAGCTTTCCCGTGCATGCTTATTACGAAGTCGATCTGCTGCGCGGGATAGTCGTATCCGATTGCAAGTTGACCTTTGAGGACAAATCCGTGCATCTGCTCGATTTTGCGCAAACTATCGAAAATTGGGCTGTGTGCGATTGCTCTGCGGTAAAAGTGCCGAGAAGCGAACGCGAACGATATTTTGTTTTCTTTTGCGATATGCTCGATAGCGCGCGACCCTTCGTTTGCAGATACGGCACTGTCAATCTTATGAACAATTTTTTGGACGGCGAATACGTCAAAAAAATCTTTGAACAATTGAGCAAAATCACACAATGGGGTCAATATTATGTGGATATGGGCGTGGCATGGTTGGTAGCAACCGCCATGACGAAATGTCGCGACGAAACGGTCTTTTTTATGGAAAACGACGGCAGACGCGTTCTTGACAAATTTGCATACAATCGCGCGCTGCAAAAGATGCGCGACAGTTTTCGAGTGAGTGCGGAAGATAAAGAATGGTCGCGCTCGATGACGATCAAGTAACGGCAAATTTCCTTTTGCGATACTATCGTTTGGCAACATTTGTCGCATAAAAATAATACTGCCCCAAGTTGCATAAACTACAACTATGTACGAAGCAACGGTTAGTGTGGCAAAAGAAAATGAACATTTGCTCCGATACGTAGAGGAACAAATATCTCCCGCGATAAGCGAGGTGGACGGTATCACTGCGGAAAACGAAGAAAAATTTTACAGTTTTTTCTCTTTGGCGTGCGCCGACACCTATCGGTTTCAGATCAGACGAAAGTTGACGGAAGCCGTGTCCACGGCGCTTTCTTTGGGATACAAAAACGTCTATGTTCGCGAAATGCTTAACGTCGACAAAAACAACTTTTATCAAAACGTGCTTGTAAATACGATATGTATATTCGACGCCGATTACGACAGACAGATGGTGAGCCGATTGCTGGATATGGACAAAACGGTCTGTCTGGACGGTTACTACAATTTCCGTCTCGACGCGATAAAGCGAAAGTGGAGCGAGATCGTCGGGCTGGTAAGCGACAACTTTTACGTATTGTCCGACAGCAAGATGATCACGGAATTTTTGCAATATTTGTCGGAATCCATGCCGTCCAAGGTCAAAAAGCTGTCCGTTACCGTTGACGGCGACGATTTTGTGTTGTACGGCTCGCAAGACAAGGTGTTGGAACCGACGTTGTCTTTGGCAAAACGTACGTCCTGCGAAGAAGAAGTAATGCTAAACGTGCTGTTTCTCAAACCGCAAAAGGTAAAGGTGTATCACTCGCGCGGGCTCCATCCCGATTTTTGCATTATGATGGACGAGTTGTTCGACGCCGAGTACATCCAAGTGAACTGAATTGCAAGCAGATACGCAAAAAATCGTGAAAAAGAGTTGACAGAATTTGTCAACGGGGCTAAAATTTGTGTATAAATACGCTATAAGCAAAGACACGTTTTGCAAAGGTAGTTTTTCAGAGAGCGACAGACGGTGCGATCGTCGTAAACGAGCTTGCAAGATACCGCTTGGCTTGGCGCGTCCGCTTGACGAAACAAAGCAAAAGAGTGTACGGCGTTTGCCGTAAAATAAGGTGGAACCGCGGAAATTTTTTTCGTCCTTATGAGTCGTGTGGCTTGTAAGGATTTTTTATTATTCAACATTGGGAGGTTACTATGTCCGTAAACATCAAGCTGCCGGACGGCAGCGTAAAACAATTTGACAACCCCGTCAGCTGTATGGAGGTCGCGCAGTCGATCTCGGCGGGACTTGCAAGAAACGCCGTTTGCGCCGAAGTAAACGGTATCAAGTGCGATATGTCGCACGTTATTTGCGCAGACAGCGATTTCAAGGTGTACACATTGAAAAACGAAGAGGGCTTGGAGGTACTCAGACACTCCACGGCGCACCTTATGGCGCAGGCTATATCGCACATCTGGAAGGACGCCAAATTCGCTATCGGTCCGGCGATAAAAAACGGATTTTATTACGACATCGACTTCGAGGGCGCGGTCATCGCTCCCGAAGACCTCGAACGTATCGAAAAGGAAATGGCAAATATAGTCGCTTTGGATTTGCCCATAGTGCGCGAGGAAATGCCTCGTACGGAAGCGTTGGAGTTTTTCCGTGAGCGCGGCGACAATTACAAGGTGGAGATATTGTCCGAGTTGGAGGCGGAAACGGTCTCCTTGTATCGTCAGGGCGACTACGTGGATCTGTGCCGCGGACCGCATATCGGTTCGACGGGCAAGTTGAAGGTGTTCAAGCTTACGAGCATTGCCGGCGCATATTGGCGCGGCGACACAAAAAACAAGATGCTTACGCGTATATACGGTACGGCGTTTGAAAAGAAACAAGAGTTGGACGAATATCTTTTGCGTCTCGAAGAGGCAAAGCGCCGCGATCATCGCAAGTTGGGCAAGGAACTCGATCTGTTCGACATATTCGACGAGGGACCCGGTTTTCCGTTTTTCTTCCCCAAAGGAATGGTGCTGCGCAACATTTTGGAAGATTTTTGGCGCAAGGAACACACCAAGGCGGGCTATCAAGAGATAAAAACCCCAATGATACTCAATCAGGAGCTGTGGCATCGCAGCGGTCATTGGGATCACTACAAGGACAATATGTATGTCGTCAAGATAGACAACGACGACTACGCCATCAAGCCTATGAACTGTCCGGGAGGAATGCTTGTATACAAGCGCAAACCGCACAGCTATCGCGACCTTCCCGAACGTATGGCGGAATTGGGTCTTGTCCACCGTCATGAGCTTTCGGGCGCGCTGCACGGACTTATGCGCGTAAGATGCTTTACGCAGGACGACGCTCATATATTTATGACTCCCGAACAGATCGAGGACGAGATCGAAGGCGTGGTGCGTTTGATAGACAAATTTTACAAGGTGTTCGGCTTCAAGTACAATCTCGAACTGTCCACCCGTCCGGAAAACAGCATGGGCACCGACGAACAGTGGGAGACTGCCACCAACGCCCTCAAAAACGCCTTGGAAAAGCTGGGCAAGGCTTATGAGATCAACGAGGGGGACGGCGCTTTTTACGGACCGAAGATTGACTTTCACCTCGAAGACAGTATCGGGCGCACCTGGCAGTGCGGCACTATTCAATTGGACTTCCAGATGCCCGAACGATTCGACCTGACGTACGTGGGGCAGGACGGCGAAAAACATCGCCCCGTGATGATACACCGTGTTGTTTTCGGCAGTATCGAGCGTTTCATCGCGATACTCACCGAACACTATGCGGGGGCTTTTCCGCTGTGGCTGTCGCCCGTACAGATCAAGCTGGTGCCCATATCGGAAAATCAATCCCGATACGCTCACGAGGTTTGCGACAAGCTTACAGACCTCGGTTTCCGCGCGGAAGTGGACGACCGCAACGAAAAGATGAATTATCGTATACGCGAAGCGCAATTGCAAAAAATTCCGTATATGCTTGTTTTGGGCGAAAAGGAGAAGGAAAACGGCACTGTCGCCGTCCGCAACAGAAAGAAAGGCGATCTCGGCGTGATGACCTTGGAGGAATTTGCCGCCAAGCTGCAATGCGAAGTCAACGCCAAGTCCGACGATATGTAAATTAAATTATATTAAGAATTTCAATATTGACAGCTCGACGATAGACTGTTATAATTTAATTGTAAATACCCGATTGCGGCAGTCGTAACAATATAAATGCGGCTACAACGGACAAACAATATAAACGTCGAGCTGTTTTTTTTTTTTGCAAATAAGTCGTTAGAAAGTGTATTGCTATTGAGCTTGTGTAGACATTCAAGATAGGATACGGAGGTTATATGATAAAATTAGCGAATGTGAACAAGGAATATGTTTCAAAATCCGGTCACAAGGTTTACGCATTGAAAAACGTAAGCTTCGAGTTGGGCGATGTCGGTATGGTATATATACTCGGCAAAAGCGGCAGCGGCAAGTCGACGCTATTGAATATTCTTGGCGGTTTGGACGTTGCAACGGACGGCGAGGTGTTCGTGAACGGAACGTCAATGAAAAATTTCACGCAAGAGGATTACGACGGATATCGCAACGGATATGCGGGGTTTATCTTTCAGGAATACAACTTGTTGGAGGACTTCGACGTAAAGGAAAATATCGCCTTAGCTCTGCAATTGGAGCAAGACGTCGACATCGACGGCAGAGTTGCGGAAGCTTTGCGGCAGGTGGAGCTGCCCGAAGAGTACCTGACGCACCGCGTCGGAGAACTTTCCGGCGGCGAAAAGCAACGCGTGGCAATTGCCCGTTGCCTTGTCAAAAACAGCAAGATCATCCTCGCCGACGAACCTACGGGCAATTTGGACAGTTCAACGGGAACAAGCATTTGGAGCTTGCTCAAAAATCTGTCTCAAAAGCAATTGGTGGTGGTTGTTTCGCACGATCGCGAGAGTGCGGAGAAATATGCCGACCGAATAATAGAAATTTCCGACGGCGAAGTAATATCCGACAGCAATGCGGACTACGCCGTCGGAACCGACGTGCATGATTTTGTCGCCGTGCGCAAGCGTCTGTCGTTCAAAATCAGACTTAGGATGGCGTGGAACACAATAAAATTGCGCAAAGGCAAAACCGTTAGCGTTATTTTGCTCGCGGTATTCTGCATTCTATCCCTATTGCTTACCCAACTGTGTTTATGTTTCTCTTCGGAGAAAACTTTGGCAAAGTTCATCAAACAAAGAGACATAGAATATTTCAGCGTAGAGCAGGGAAAAATCTCCGAATATAACGACATGAACTACGGCAATGAACTTTGGAAAAACGACTCCAAGCAATATATCGACGCCAACTGCAAATATATTTCCAACAAAATAGTGCGGAACAAGCAGGAGATACTCGACTTCGGATTGACATTTATCGGGGACGCATCGGAGTTGGACGACAATAGTTTTTACGCCACAAGTACTGAAATCAATGCGCTCTATGAGTGGTCTGATGGAGAAGTGGAGGTGAACGGCGAATATGTTGACATTGTTAGGGAATTTCATCCCATATCATTTTTGATCGGCAAGAAAGTCAAGTTTAATATAATAGAAGGGGTGCTTGCCGGCGTGATAGATACCGAGCATTTGAATAATACTTCGGCTGTGCCCAGTTACTTTTACAACCAAAACTTCGATGGCTACTACTATTCAAGTCTCCTGGACTTTAACTCTCCCAAAGAGATGATCGTGAACTATGGAGACAAATCATATACCGGGCATATATGGTTTCGATCGGACGGTCCTTTGGCCGCTATGGCCGCTATCGTGACAGCGGACGGCATAACCTCGGATGAAATTGAACTCGGTGATAATGAAATAGTGCTTTCCTATGATGTGTATTCACAGTTTTTCGAAGCGTCCACAATGGGCTACTACATCAGCAATGACTTTACGGAGGTGCGCAATATCCCCAAGGAAATAGGGCAAAGCTTTCGACTTTGTTTTTACCACCCTGACGAACAGGTGTTGCTTTTGGATTGCGGCGAGGTACGCCTCGTCGGTGTATCGTTTTGCGATCCATATATGTCTGATAGCATTAAAGACTGCGCTATGATCAACGAACAGTTGATTAAAAAGATAAACGGCGAGCTTACTCCGTACGACATACTGATAAAAACCGACTCGATAAGAAACCTCGTTAAATTTGTTACCACGCTTCGCAATAAGTATCAAGTACTGATAGCGCGGGCGGGCTTAGCAAGGGGCCAAGCCGAATATTACCACGAGGTAGCCCCTATGGTCTATGACTTCGAAGAAATAATGCGTATTGTTTCCTGGGTGTTTATTGCAATGTGTATTTTGCTTACGGCAATATTGATTTTGTTGGTTATCAATTTGATCTCGCTGAGCATTGCCTCTCGCAAGCGAGAAGTGGGCATTCTCTCTGCCCTCGGAACCTCCAACAGGGACATAACGAGCATATTCATTATTGAAACGTTGATAATTTCCGCAATTACATTGGTTATTGTGTTGGCGCTGATCCTTTCTTTGACGCCTCTTATCAACTATTTGTTCAGTTATTCGAACGATTTGGTGGAAATTTTGCCGTTTGTCAGAATAGACTTTTTGACAATAACCGTGCTTGTTTTGTCCTCGTTCGGCTTGCTGCCGTTGGCGGCGTTGATCCCGCTCAAAAAGATCGTAAAAATGAAACCGATAGACGCCATAAGAAACAATTGAGTTCGTCGAGGCATTTTTATCGACGTTCGATCGTCAGCGCGTTTATTTTGTAAAAAACATTTGACAATACGGCGAAATTTTGCTACAATGATCACGTAATCAAGCAGAACTGCCGTTCTCACCGAACAGACAATTGCGTTTGTCGGTAATCCGATAAGATAAATTGCGTCATTTCGGCGCGTATTGGAAAGTGCGGTATCTGTTTGATACCGCACTTTTTAGGCTCATTTATACAAACAAAACGAAAGTTTCAGGAGGGTACACTTATAAAAGAGCTTCAAATCAACGGTCAAATACGAGACAAGGAGATCAGATTGATCGGGAACGACGGGCAGCAATACGGACTTATGTCCGCATACGAAGGGCAAAAACTTGCCGACGAGCAAGGTCTTGACCTGGTAAAGATCGCGCCCACATCCCAACCGCCCGTGTGCAAGCTGATGGATTACAGCAAGTACAAGTACGAGCAAAACAAAAAAGAAAAGGAAATGAAGCGCAATCAAAAGACTATGGAGATCAAGGAAGTTTGGCTTTCTATGACGATAGATATAGGCGATCTCAACACAAAAGCCAACATTGCGCGCAAATTTCTCAAAGACGGCGACAAAGTAAAAGCGACCATTCGTATGCGCGGCAGACAGCAAGCGTATGCCAATCAAGGCGTGGAAGTGATGAAGAAATTCGCCGAAATACTCGCCGATGTATCCAAAATCGACAAACAGCCCGTAACGGAAGGCAGAAACATCACAATGTTTCTCGTTCCGCTCAAATAATGCAATCAATTCAATCGGAGGACAAATATCATGCCTAAACAAAAATCGCATAGCGCATCCAAAAAGAGATTTGTCGTGTTAAAAAGCGGCAAGGTAAAGCGCGCACAATGCAACAAAAACCACAAGCTCGGCAAAAAAACCACCAAGAGAACTCGCAATTTGCGCAGTACTGCCTACGTCAACAAAACGCAGGAAGGAACAGTAAAGAGCATGCTGCCTTACTGAGAGGAGGATATAAGTTATGAGAATCAAACGCGGTGTAAACGCAGTTAAAAAACGCAGAAAAATACTCAGAGCCGCCAAAGGTTACTTTGGTCTCAAATCCACCAACTACCGTCTTGCCCGTCAAGCGGTGATGAAGAGCGGCAATTACGCTTATGTCGGCAGACGTCTCAAAAAACGCGATATGCGCAGCCTTTGGATAGCGCGTATCAACGCTGCGGCGCGCGCAAACGGTTTGTCTTACAGCAAACTTATGTACGGCTTGAAGGCGGCAGACATTGAGCTTAACAGAAAGTCTCTTGCTGAAATCGCAGTCAGCGACTCCGCGGCATTCGCCAAGATTGCCGAAGCTGCCAAAGCTCATCTCAACTGATGCAAACAGAGCCTTCAAAGGCTCTTTTTGCTGTTTTCGGTATGTTGATCACTTCTAAGGACAATCCCAAGATCGCCGAAGCCGCCAAGCTTGCGGATAAAAAATACCGTCGAGCCGCAAACAAGTATCTTGTCGAGGGCGTAAGACTTGTTCGCGACGCGATACGCTACGGCGCGGATATAGAAAGCGTTTTCGTGCGAGAGGACTCCCCGTGCGCCGAGGATTTTCCCCAAGCGGCGATCGTGTCGCGCAAGACGTTTGCCAAGCTCAGCGACACCGTCAACAGTCAGGGCGTATGCGCGGTGGTGCGGCGCAAGGAGCAACCTCTTCTCGGACCCGCGGGCAATTGTCTGGTGTTGGACGGCTTGCAGAATCCGGGCAATGTCGGCACGCTAATTCGTACGGCGGCGGCATGCGGCTTTTCCGATGTATATGCCGCCGATTGCGTCGATCTGTATTCTCCAAAGGTTATCCGAAGCGCGATGTCGGCGCATTTTTGCATAAAATTGCACGAAGCAAGCGCGCAAGAGATCTTCGGCTTGCTCGACGGCGTAACGGTGGTGGCGGCGGATATGGCGGGCAGCGATCTGTTTGAAACGTCCATTTCCTCTCCCGCGGCGCTTGTCGTGGGCAACGAGGGCAACGGTCTGTCCGACTTTGTGCGTCAACGCGTGAACGCAACCGTTGCGCTTCCTATGGCAAACGAATTCGAATCGCTCAACGCGGCAGTCGCGGGCAGCGTGATTATGTACCGAATTTTTACACAAAACAAATAAACGGAGGAAAATATGTCCGGTCACAGCAAATGGAACAACATAAAAAATAAAAAGGCAAAAGGCGACGCGGCGCGTTCGCAGATATTTACCAAGATAGGTCGCGAGATCGCCGTGGCGGTCAAGGCGGGAGGCCCCGATCCGTCGTCCAACAGCAAGCTGTACGACGTCATTCAAAAGGCAAAAGCCAACAATATGCCCAACGAAAACATTCAGCGCAGCATCAAAAAAGCCAGCGGCGAGCTTTCAGCGGTGGAATACGTCGAGATCACCTACGAGGGATACGGAGTCGGCGGCAGCGCGGTGATCGTGGAGTGCCTCACCGACAACAAAAACCGCACCGCGGGCGACGTGCGTCACGCTTTTGACAAAAACGGCGGCAACCTCGGCGCAAGCAACAGCGTAAGCTATATGTTCGATCGCAAGGGTATCGTCATCGCGGAAAACACGGTCGGTCTCGACGACGACTCCGCATTCGAATTGGCTATCGAATCCGGCGCGGACGACGTGTCGCTGGACGACGGCATGGTGGAGATGACTTGCGACGCGTCGGCTCTCGGCGCGGTGCGCAACGCCGTGGTGGAAAAGGGGCTCAACCTCGTCTCGGCGGAAATAGAGTGGCTGCCGCAAAATATGATAACTTTGGACGGCGACAACCTTGTTCGCTTCCAAAAGATGTTGGAGTCTCTCGAAGACAACGACGACGTTCAGGAAGTGTATCACAACGTGGTGCTTCCCGACGAAGAAGAGTAAATTTTTGTGCAATTTTACAACTTACGGCAAAGGAGCCGACCTTGACGGGTCGACTCCTTTGTTTTTTTGCATTTGTTACGTTACGCCGACAAACCTTTTGCAAAGCCTATCAAGGTGTATCGTTGTTGAGCGGACATTTTATTGAATATTTTCAACAATTCTTCTTGTTCTTCGGTGAGTTCGCAGTTTATTTCAACTATACCTATATCCGACGTCCTACCCAAAAGGTAATCTACGCTTACTTCGAAAAAGTCGGCAATTTTTACAAGCTTGTCCGCCGTCGGTTGACTTCCGCGATTAAACCAATTGCATATTGTTTCAAGCGGTATCCCCGTGCTTGCGGCAACTCTTGACTTTGTGGTGTTTGTTTCTTTGAGCAATTCGTCAAAACGTTCTGTAAACATCTTTGTCACCTCGTTCCACTAATTATAGATTGATTTTCAATTTGACACTTGACAACTGTTCAAAATAGCAGTATTATGTTGTCATAAAGAACAGCCACTGTCATATAGAGTAGTAAATTGCAAAAAAATTATTCAAAGCGGCGTTAAATGCTGGTGCATACGCCGCAAAACGCTCTTCAACAGAGTTGTTGAGGTAAGTACGGGAGGTAGCGATGCTTAAATGTCCTTTGTAACGAAATTCACCCACATACCGAAACAAGACAATCGGTCTATTTTTGTCTTGAAAAATCTACATAAAGGAGAAACACGATGAAAACTAAAAAACTGTTCGCATTGTTGTTGGTAACGGCAATGCTCTTTACGTTCGTATTTGCGGTAGCCGCATGCGACCAAAGAAGCGAATGCGTAAAGAACGGACACAAGCTTACGGCAGTAGCCGGCAAGGAAGCCACGACCGAGGAAGCGGGTTACGAGGCTTATTGGAAATGTTCTGTGTGCAACAAGATATTTTCCGACGAAGCGGGCAAGCACGAATTGAGCAAGCCGTTGGAAATACCCAAAGCGGAAAAGCTCGGCGATGTAAATCCCGTATCCATCACGGCAAGCCCGTCGGTGGTGATGTTGGAAGTGGGCGAGCAATCCGCAAAGCCCACGTTGAAGATAGTTCCGAGCAACGCGATAGCAACGGTCAGCTGGACTTCGGAGAACAATGCGGTAGCCACGGTAAACAACGAAGGCGTGATCACGGCGGTAGCTTCGGGCAAGACGACGATTACGGTGACAAGCACCGTTGCAAGCTCCGTCAAGGCGGAGATATATGTAACGGTCAACGCTCCCGCGCAAGGACAACATATCTGCAAGCACGTATGTCCCACCTGCGGCAAATGTAAGGATAGTACCTGCACGGATCCCGTGTGCGCAGAAAAATGTCCGGGACACAGCACAATGGCAGCGGGCTTCTATCCCCTCACTTCTCCCAAAGCGGGAACCTACTATATGGGAATGAAGTGCGGCGACAACGCTTACCACTACATCACGGGCGCAATGAGCGGCTATTATATGGAAACGACGACCGACATTGCAAGCGCGGCAGAGGTAGAGCTTATCGCCGACGGCGAGGGCTGGCTGATGAAGTGCGGAAGCAATTACATCGAGATAGAACTCAAAGACACACACATCAATGCTGTTTACAAATCTTCTCGCAGCGAGGGCAAGCATTGGACGTGGGACTCCGAAAACGGCGTGTTTGTGTGGACGGAGAACTCCAAGTTGTATTTCCTCGGCACATACGGAACGTTCACGACGGTAAGCGGAGGCGACTATGAACAGCATATTGCTGACAACTACAAAGCGGTACTCGGCACATACGTTCAAAGCGAACAACACGTTTGCGGACACAAATGCCCGACTTGCGGCAAATGTCTTGACGCAACCTGCACCGACCCCGTCTGCGCTGACAAGTGTCAAGGACATCAACAAGCAGGTTTGGAAGCCGGCGACTACAACATTGTATTGAGAGATGAAACAAACAATCTTGTCTGGTATGTGACGGGAGATATAGGCAGTAAGGGTGGTCTTATTGTCAATCACTCCAACGCAAAAGTGGCGGTACTTACCGTTCTCTATGAAAATGGCAAATACACCTTGAAGATAGGCGAGAAATATCTCGAAGCTTATCTCAACAGCGGCACATATAAAAATATGCGTCTTGTAAACACTCCGAGCAGTGACGCAATTGAATGGAAATGGAGTGAAGAATATAATACTTTCTGTGCGACATATTCCGACGAAACACGCTATCTCGGCGGTAACTACTACAATGGACAGGTTGATAACTTGTATGACGGCGCGGTCACTCTCGCTACTGCGTACTACTTCCAAAACAACCCCGTTGTAATTCATTACGAAAAGGTCGAGGCGGCGACAGTTGAGTCTGTCGAACTTAACAGAGCGGGTGAAGTTCCTATGCTCCCCATTGAAAACAACACAATAAGTCTTGTCGCAAGCGTAAAACCCAACAACGCTCCGCAAGACGTTGAGTGGACGAGTTCCGACCAAGAGGTTGCCACTGTGCAAAACGGTACTGTGACTTTTGCGGGAAAGAAAGGAACGACTACGATTACCGCAACGGCTAAAGGAACTGACAAGAAAGTTTCCGTCACCATAAATACAGACATAAAGGGCGACACTATTGAAAACGCGCTCACCGTTGACGAAGCAATTGATTTGATGGACAGAGTGTATAACTCTATGGCGGCAGTTATGGACAATGTAAGCGGCACGTTTACCTACGGTGGCGGAGATAACTACAACTTTTATATAAAAGGCACTGTTATGGAAGGGTCGAAAACCCGCCTGAGTGGAACAGCGTGGGAGTTAAATCTTGCCGGAAGCAATAACAAAAAATTGTGGGTAGGCAGTGTCTCAACGATTAGTAGTATAACCAAGAACGAGAACGGGTGGCTGGACGGTTGCGAAGTGGTAGTCTACGCCCCGTTAAACAAACAATCGAGTGCTTATGTAGCGCAAACTCCTTGTGAAATGAAATCTTGCGAATTCCCTGCTTTGACGGATATCGTCATTACCGAAGCAGAGGAAGGCGTCGAACTGAAAGCCAAGTACACCGTTCAACTTCACGCGACTCCCGTCCCCGCAAACGCTCCGTTTGAAGGCTTGGAATGGGATTCTTCTGACGACACCAAGGCGACTGTGGACGAGAATGGTCTTGTAACAGGCGTTGCCGCCGGCGACGTGGAGATCACCGCAAAAGTGGGCGAAGTTACATCTTCCAAGGCTTGTGTAATAACTGTTACAGAACAGAAAGTTGACAGCGGTATCGCCGAGTATATTTGGATCGACACAGCAAAGATGAACAACAAATTGCTTAGTTCGCTATATCAAAAGCCTGTATCGGGAGATATAATCAGCACAATCAACCAATGGTCGCCGGACCAAACTGAAATCACGGCATTCACCGTTACGGGATTGAAGTCCGTTATAACTCCTGCTGCGGGAATGGGTTTGGGTTACAGTTCAGCGACAGCCGATGCGTCTATTGCAATTACAACACAACACCAAATCAAGAAAATAACCTTTAAGATCGTTCCGTATTCGACAGCAACGACGGTACAATTTGCCGTAAATGGTGTTCAATTCAAAAAGGATAAAGGTGATGATACTTGGAATGGTAAACTTGACTGTGCCTTTGATGCGGAAATTCAATTAGAGACGGAAAGTAGTAATCTTTCATTTAACATTACTAACCTTGGTAATTTCGACAACTTTGCTATTGTAGGTATCAAATTGGAATACCAAGCGGAAAACAGTGTTATTCTTAATTGGATCGACACAGCAAAGATGGACAACAAATTGCTCAGTTCGCTATATCAAAAGCCTGTATCGGGAGATATAATCAGCACAATCAACCAATGGTCGCCGGACCAAACTGAAATCACGGCATTCACCGTTACGGGATTGAAGTCCGTTATAACTCCTGCTGCGGGAATGGGTTTGGGTTACAGTTCAGCGACAGCCGATGCGTCTATTGCAATTACAACACAACACCAAATCAAGAAAATAACCTTTAAGATCGTTCCGTATTCAACGGCTACAACTGTGCAATTCTCCGTGAACGGAGTAGATTTCAAAAAAGACAAGGCAGATGATGTCTGGTCGGGAAAACTTGATTGCATAATTGACGCCGAAATACAATTGACGGAAGCAACTAATGAAATTTCTCTTAATATTAGCAATCTCGGCGGTTTTGATAACTTTGCTATTGTTGGTATGACGTTGGTATATTAGGAGCATAGCCCCCTCTAATGCGGTATTTGAAAACGTCGAATGGATAACTTCCGACGAAAGCAAAGCAACAGTTTCCGGTAACGAGAGTAAGGCAACCGTTACTACTATTGCGGCAGGTGAAGTTAAAATCTCCGTCAGATGTGGTAGCGTTACATCTAACGAAATAACGCTTAATCTTACAAGCGAAGAACCGAAGGCGATGAAATTTATTTATGATTGGACGGGTAGCTTAACGACAGACAGCGTAGTAGATGACATCTATAAAACTACCGCGCAGGAAAACCAAATAACCGATTGGATAAAGTTGTGGTCGCCCGATTTGAATGAAATAGTAAGTTTTACATCTGCAAAATGCAAAGTTGCAAGTAATTATAGCACAATAGGCGGATTCGGTTATACGGCTACGACGAAAGATGGTACGGCTACAATAACCACAGTTCACCAAATTAAAAAGATCACGCTCACCGTTGTACCGTTTAGCAGTGCCAAAGATATTTCTTTCAGTATCAATGGCAAAGAGCAAAGCCATCCCCAAGGAGATGCGACGTATACGGGCAAACTTGATTGCGCGTATGAAGTTACGGTCGAACTTGACGAAGCAACCAATGCGATTGAATTTTTAGCCCCCAAAACAGCAGGCAACAAATTTGTCATTGTTAAAATGATTTTGGAATGGTAAGCCGATTTGCTATTATACGGTTTTGCATTTGGTAAGCTGATTTTTTGGCGTTTCCTCCGACCGCGCGCAATCTCGGAGTAAACTCGGCGCTCCCGATATTTTCGGGAGCGTCATTTTTGTCTTTGCCGCATTGCCGCTGACTGCCTACTTGACGGAAGTTCTTGACTTTTGAAGAATATTGTTATATATTGTATGGTAGGAGAATAGGTGCGCTTATGAAGAGAGTGATCGGCTTTGACCCCGGACTTGCGATAGTGGGCTACGGCGTGATGGATTTTGAAGATTTCAATCGCAAAAAGGTCGTTGACTACGGTATAATCACTTCGCCGAAAGAGGAAAGCTTTCCCGTGAGGCTTGCCATGTTGTACAGATCCGTCTCGGAGCTTATCGAAAAGTACAAGCCGAATGAAATTGCGGTGGAGGAGCTTTTTTTCAACACCAACATCACCACGGGAATAAACGTCGCGCACGCAAGAGGCGTGTTGCTGCTTGCGGCTATCCACAGCTGCGGCAAGCTGTACGAATACACCCCGTTGCAGATAAAGCAAGCTATGACGGGCTACGGCAGAGCGGACAAGAAACAGATACAGCAAATGGTAAAGATGTATCTGGGGTTGGAAAAAGTCCCCCGCCCCGACGACGCCGCCGACGCGTTGGCTGTTGCGCTCACTCACATTCAGACGGGCGGCTTGACGGACAAATTTTATATTCAGTAGAGAGGAACAAATGTTTTCTTATATTTGCGGAGAAGTAACGGATCTTTCAAACGGTATCGTGACGGTGGACGTCAACGGCGTGGGCTTTGAGTTGCAAGCCTCGTCCTACACGCTTGCGGATTGCCGTTTGGGACAAAAGCAGCGGCTTTACTCCTATTTGCAGGTCAAAGAGGACGGATTTACTCTGTTCGGGTTTTCCACCGTCGAAGAAAAAAACATGTTTTTGCGTTTGATATCAGTTTCCGGCATAGGCTGCAAGGTTGCGCTCGGTATACTTTCCGGTATGGATACCGACAGCCTTGCGTTGGCGATATTCAACGGCGACACCAAGCTTTTGACCAAGATCAAGGGGCTGGGCAAAAAGACCGCCGAGCGCATAGTGTTGGAGCTGAAAGAAAAGGTCGTCGTGGACGCGGCGGAAATGGTGCTTCCCATCACGCAAAATCCCGATTTGCAGATCAACAAAGATATGCGCGACGCCGTTGCGGTGCTGTGTTCTCTGGGCAAAAGTCAGGCGGACGCGGAAAAATTGGTGGAAGCGGCAGCCAAGTTGGGCGCGACGACAGCCGAAGAACTTGTCAATATGGCTTTCAGAATAAATTGATTTGACGGAAAAAACTATGGAACAGCAATTTTTTACAAGTACGCTGACGGAATACGAACGCGATACGGAAAATATTCTTCGTCCCAAAACATTCGACGATTATGTCGGACAGGACAAGGTAAAGGAAAATATGCGCGTGTACATACGCGCGGCGCTTTCTCGCGGAGAAAGCTTGGATCACGTGCTTTTGTACGGTCCTCCCGGATTGGGAAAAACCACGCTTGCTCACATCATTGCCAACGAAATGGGCGTACCCATTACCGTCACGAGCGGTTCGGCTATCCCCGGCAAATTCGACTTGTCCGCGATACTCTCCAAGCTGAAACCCAACGAGGTTTTGTTTATAGACGAAATTCACCGACTAAACAGCAGTCTGGAAGAAATTTTGTACCCGGCAATGGAGGATTATCGTCTGGACTTCGTGGTGGGAAAGGGTCCGAGCGCGACAAGCGTCAATATAAAATTGGAAAAATTTACCCTTATCGGAGCGACCACCAAGGCGGGCAATCTGGCGGCGCCGTTGCGCGACAGATTCGGTATGCAGATGCGCCTTGTGCTTTATACGCCCGAACAATTGTGCGGAATAGTGCTTAAATCCGCCAAAAAATTGGGCACGGATATAGAAAACGAGGCGGCGTACGAGATAGCCCGCCGCAGCAGAGGCACGCCGCGTATCGCCAACAGATTGTTGAAGCGCGTAAGAGACTTCGCCGAGGTGTTGGGCGACGGACGCGTGACGCGCGATGTAACTTTGCACGCAATGCAAGTGATGGAAGTGGACGAGCTTGGGCTTGACGCCGTTGACAAAAACATCCTCACCGCGATAATAGACAAATTCAGCGGTGGTCCCGTCGGTCTGGATACGCTCGCTTCCGCTACGGGCGAGGACACACAGACGATAGAGGACGTTTACGAACCGTATCTGTTGCAACTCGGCTTTGTCGCTCGCACGCCGAGAGGCAGAGTTTGCATGCCCAACGCCTACAAACATCTCGGCAAAAAACTTTCCAAGGAGCGAATGGAAATGCTTTCCGTATTTGCGGACAGCGACAGTGACGATGAAAACAAGTGATTTTTGGTACAATTTGCCCGAAGAACTGATTGCGCAACATCCCGCAGAGCCTCGCGACAGTTCGCGAATGCTTGTGTACGACCGAAAAACCAAGTCGATAGAACACAAGCATTTCTTCGATATCGTAGATTATCTTCGCAAGGGCGACGTGCTTGTGGTAAACAATACCAAGGTGCTGCCCGTGCGTATCTACGGAGCAAAGGAGCATACGGGCGGCAAAATAGAGTTTTTGCTACTTAAAAGGCTGGATCTGACTCATTGGGAGGTCATTCTTAAACCGGGACGTATCGCCAAGCCCGGCGCCGTGTTTTGTTTCGGCGACAAGCTGAAAGCGCGGGTGGAAAGTATCGGCGAGGACGGCAGCCGCGTCGTTGAATTTTTGTACGACGGCAATTTCGAGGCAATACTCGACGAACTCGGAGAGATGCCTTTGCCGCCCTACATCAAGGAAAAGCTGCAAGACAAATCGCGTTACAACACGGTATATTCGAAAATAAACGGCTCTGCCGCCGCGCCCACTGCGGGCTTACACTTTACCGAGAGTCTGCTCGACAAAATAAAGGCAATGGGGGTGGAAGTGACGGAAGTGTTGCTGCACGTCGGGTTGGGCACGTTTCGTCCCGTAAAAGCGGACGACGTTAGTCAACATCATATGCACTCCGAGTACTACGAAGTTTCGCCCGCAGCCGCCGACGTAATAAACAAAGCCAAGAGCGAGTCTCGCCGCGTGATATGCGTGGGAACGACCGCCGTTCGCACGTTGGAGAGCGCCGCGGACAGGGCGGGGCACGTGACCGCGCAAAAAGGATATACGGATATTTTTATTTATCCGCCTTATGAGTTTAAGATCGCCGACGGCTTGATAACCAACTTTCATTTGCCCGAAAGCACCCTTATTATGCTTGTCGCGGCGCTTTGCAGCCGAGAAGAAATTTTGCGCATATACGATATTGCCGTGGAGGAGCGGTACAGATTTTTCTCTTTCGGCGACTGCTGTTTGTTCTTATAGCCGTCAAATCGCACAAGCACTTTTTCGTATATTATACGAAAATCTCCGAAAAACTACGGATTGTTTGTTGATTTATGCTACATTATACAGTATAATGAGATAGGAGGGCGCTATGACCGAATATACAAATCTCAATATAAGAACTTCTAAGGAAACAAAGGCTGCGGCAGAAAAAATATTCGATGAACTCGGCATTACGACTTCTACCGCGTTCAACATATTTTTGAAAGCAGTAATACGAGAAAACGGTTTGCCGTTTGAAATGCGTGTAGAAACGCCGAATTCGAATACGATTTCGGCAATTGACGAAGTCAGACAAATGGAAGCGCATTCGGAGAAATATAAGGGATACAAAGATGTTGATTCTTTGAAAAAGGCGCTCGATGTATGACTTACGAAATCAAATACGCCGCAAAATTCAAAAAAGATTAAAGTGAACCAACGGCAAGGAAAAGATATTGACAAACGCTTTGCCGTTGTCGAGTTGCTTGCCAATGCCAAAGAGCTCGATCGCAAATATAAAGATCACGAATTGAGCGGGGATTACGCGGGTTTTCGTGAGTGTCATATAGAGCCCGATTGGCAACTCATATATACCATAAGCAATCGACAACTTATTCTTTATCTTTCTCCAACGGGTTCTCAATCCGATCTGTTTTAGATCGGGTTCCGTTTCCAATCTAAATGGGCAACGCGATGTTTACAAAGTAATATGAAACGATTTAGCTATGAACTGATACATACGGACAAACGTACCGGCGCTCGTGCGGGCGTTTTTCACACGCCGCACGGGGACATTGAAACTCCGATTTTTATGCCTGTGGGCACGGCGGCTACGGTCAAATCCTTGTTGCCGTCCACTTTGAAAGACCTCGGAGTACAGATCTTGCTTTCCAACACCTATCATCTGTACCTCAGACCGGGCAGCGAAACGGTCGCGCAGGCGGGCGGCTTGCACAAATTTATGAATTGGGATCGTCCTATCCTTACGGACAGCGGCGGCTTTCAGGTATTTTCCCTCGGCGATTTGCGTAAAATTACCGATGACGGCGTTACGTTTTCCTCTCACATAGACGGCAGTCGTCATATGTTTACGCCTGAGAGCGTAATGAAAACGGAACACGATCTGGGCGCGGATATTATCATGGCGTTTGACGAGTGTTCGCCGTACGGCTGCGACAAAAGCTATGCCAAGCAAGCGATGACGCGTACGCACAAATGGTTGGATCGTTGTTCGAAAGCGCACGTAAACGGCGAACAGATGCTTTTTCCGATAATTCAGGGCAATATGTTCGAGGATCTGCGCGTCGAATCCGCCAAATTCGCGCGCGACTACGCCGAGTGCGGAATAGCGGTGGGCGGTCTTTCGGTGGGCGAGCCGAGCGAGGTGATGTACAAAATGATGGACGTCATTCGCCCTTACCTGCCGGAAAATATGCCGCATTATCTGATGGGCGTAGGTACGCCGGACTATATTCTCGAAGGCGTCGAGCGTGGTATAGATATGTGCGACTGCGTGTTGCCCACGCGTATCGCCCGAAACGGCACGGCGATGACGTCGCACGGCAAAGTGGTCATTCGCAACGGTGTGTACAAGCAAGACTTTTCTCCGCTGGACGACGACTGCGACTGTTACTGTTGCCGCAATTTCACAAAAGCATATCTGCGTCATTTGGTAAATTGCAAGGAAATTCTCGCCGCGGAGCTGCTTAGTATCCACAACATCCGCTTTTTGTTGAAATTGGCGGAAGGCGCGCGAGAGGCGATAAAAAACGATATGTTTACCGAGTATAAGCGGGAGTTTTACTCCAAATATTACGGCACAAACGGTAAGTGAGCGCTATTTTCGCAAAATAACGGAAAGCTGTTGCTTTTTTTCCGTATTTACTGTATAATAACAAACAGTACAATAGCAAGCTTTTGCTTGGCAAATTGTAAATTTAAGCGGCGTCAGCCTTAGGAGAATAAATATGTTGGAATTACTCAACTTTTTTGAAGGAGAAAGCAATACAACCGCTACCGAAGGAAATTGGTTCGGTCAATGGGGTATCTACGTTGTGTTCGGCTTGTTGCTTGTAGGTATGATCCTGTTGATGGTCCTCCCTCAAAGAAAGCAAAAAAAGCGTCAGGAAGAAATGATGTCCAAGTTGGCGGTGGGCAGCATTGTCACGACGATAGGCGGTATTGTGGGCGAAGTCGTCCAATTGGATGAGACCCATATCTGGTTGTTGACCGGCGTGGGCGACAACAAAGCCACAATGCAATTCGTTCGTCAAGCTATCCATTCCATAGCGCCCGCACCCGGATCTCCCGAAGCGGAAGCTATCGAAAAAGCGGAAAAAGAAAAGGAAAACGAAGTGGACGAAATCAAATAGTTTGGTATAAAGCAAACTTCCTCCGAATAGAATTTAATAGCTATTCGGAGGTTTTTTTATGGAAGCAAGTGCTAAGAAATCTATTGTTTTGCAATCGCTGAAAGCGGGACTGTTGTCGTTGGTTTTTTCCTGTATCGGAATTTTGTTGTTGGCTTTGATCGCCAAGCTGTGCAATATCGGCGACAAGGCGTTGCCGATCATAAATCAAGTGTTGAAAGTTGTTGCCGTCGCATTGGGTACGCTTATTTCCGTCAAGGATGAAAAGTTTTTGCTCAAAGCGGTGATAGGCGCAGTGTTGTTTTGGGCGCTTTCCTTTGCTTTGTTCGCCATTATGGGCGGTCAATTCCATTTCGGTCAGATAGCCTTGGATTTCGGCATATCGCTTGTCGTGGCTGTCGTCATAGCGCTTATCAAAAATCGTAAAGCGGCTTGACGTACATAAAATAAGCCTATTTGACAAACGGAATGTCGTCGTTTTGCGCGGCGCAGTCGTATCCGACTGCGCCGCTTACTATATTATTAAATAAAATAAAACATAAAATTGAAAAAAAACAAAAAACGTTTGACTATTTCAGCAACAGATACTATAATAAGATAGTTAAGTTAGGCAAATAGTCAAGGAGACTTTACAATGACACTACAAACAAAAAAAATATTGATTTCGTTACTGCTGTGCCTTGTATTGGCATTAACGGTAGCGTTAGGTGTTTTTTGCTTTATTCCCAACTTCGAAGTAAACATGGTTGGCGATTATTATCAATCGGCATACGCCGCTTTACAAAAGAGCGCAGCCTTTACCGATACCGTCAAGGCGACATACAGCATCAAGCTCGATGACGACGCCGACGGCGAGAATGTAGTCAACGCGATCAAGACACGTCTGTCCAAAACTTACGGGTATTACGGTTCCAAAGCGGATTATGACAAGGCGTCGGGCATTGTTACGGTGGAGATACCCGTATCCGACAACACCAATACGAGAGTCAAGCCCACGGCGCAGACAATTTTGAATAACGTTATCGTAAACGGCAAAGTGGAGATACTCAACGTAGATTATTCGAGCAGCCCTTCTTACTCGGAGGACAGCGTGGTGCTTACCCAGGAGCATTTCCGTCATGCAAGCGTTCGCAGTTATCTCAACCAAAACGTAACGCTTTATATTTGCAGAGTTCGCCTTACGAAAGAGGGCGCAAAGCTTGCGGAAGCCTTGGCTGAAAGCACTCCCTACACGGTAGCCATCGACGGCAGCGTGGAAACGTGGGTGTATTGGACGGGCAGCGAGCTTCAAATAACTTACGCTTATACCGATGAAGCCACCAGCGAAGAACACGCAAGAGCGATGAACGCGTATATAAGCAGCGGCGCGCTCAATGCGACGCTTACGCAAGAAGGAAGCACGACGACCGCCGAAAACAATCTGGGCTGGATCTATCTTGCGATAATGGGCGCGGTAGTGCTTGCAAGCTTTATCTTCTTTGCGGTGCGCTACAAGGCGTTGGGCTTGATCCCTATGGTCACGCAGGCGCTTGCCGTATTTGTGTTTATGTTCTTCGGCGTGCTTGTACACCTTGAAATATTCAACATCGCAATGGGCATAGGCGTTGTGCTTTCGTATGTATTTATGACGGTATTCAGCGCGCTCGGCTTCGAAAAGGTTCGCAAATTGATGGTGGACGGCGGCAAAAATTACTCCGTTGCGAGACACCAGGCTTTGGCTTTTTCGCGCGACAACCGCAAGGATATATTTATTTCTCTTATCGCGCACGGAGCATTGTTGGTACTCGGCATAATTCTTTGGGTAATACCTACGCTGGTTACCGCCCCGTTGGGCAACGCGTTTGTATACGGCGCCGTGTTGTCGTTGATAGTGACATTCGGTCTCAACAGACTGTTTGCCCTTATGGTTTCTCCTTTCTTCGAAGTCAAGAAAAGCAAAGCCAAGTCAAGAAGTTAAGCAATAATCGATCGATATGCAAGCAGCCTTCTACAACAAAATAGAAGGCTGCTGTGTTTTCTACAAAATGAAACCAAGATATATCAAACGTCCGATAGCGGACGAACAAACGGTAATAGATTTGCAACAAAAGGGGCTGTCGCGCACAGTCGCGGAGTTGCTTGCCGCTCACGGTATCGACAGCGGCAATTATGACGATTTTGTCGACGACAAAGCCGTCTTTCATTCTCCTTTTGAAATGGCAAATATGGAAGCGGCAACGGAAACTATAAGGTATGTTATGGAGAGCGGCGGCAAAATATTGATCTACGGTGATTACGACGCCGACGGGCTAACTGCCGCCGGCATTTTGTCTTTGTTTTTTTCCGACAACGGAATAGAAAACGACGTAGTGATCCCGACGAGAGACGAAGGTTACGGCTTGCACGCTGCAAACGTATTGCGCGCTTTCGAAAACGATTTTTATGACCTTGTTTTAACCGTCGACTGCGGCATTTCCAACGCCGAAGACATAAACAAGATCGTTTCCGAGCTTGGGGTAGAGGTTATAGTTACCGATCATCACGAGCTTCCCGAAGTTTTGCCCGATTGCATTTGCGTAAATCCCAAGTTGGGCTATCCCTTTCCCTATCTTGCGGGAGCGGGAGTCGCCTGGAAGTTGGTGGAAGCGCTTGCGGGAAGGGAAGCTGCGGCAAAATACAGCGATCTGGCGTGTATAGGCACTATCGGCGACATTATGCCTTTGCGCGACGAAAACCGCGCCCTTGTAAAGATGGGTTTTTCCAATATGCGTCACAAAAGCTTGCGCCGACTTGCCGAGCTGTCCAATTGCTCGGCGGAAATATCCGCAAACGACGTTGCTATGCGTATTACGCCCAAAATCAACGCCGCGGGCAGAGTGGGCGCGCCGCAAGCGGCATTGGACGTGCTGCTGAGTCGGGACAGAGTAGATCAAATCAAGATCAATCGCTTGTTGGAACTAAACGAAAAACGCAAGCAGCTGCTTGAAGAGATTACCGCTCAGTCCGACGAAATGTGCGACGTCAAAAAAATCATGCGCGAACGAATGGTTTTTTTGTACAGCGACAATTGGCAGCACGGTCTGCTGGGTATCGTTGCGTCTCGTTACAAGGAAAAATACAAATTGCCCGCGATAATAATGACCTCGGACGGAGACAACTATGTCGGCTCAGCTCGCGGAATCGATACGATAAACCTTTTTGAGGTGTTTTCGCAGTGCAAAGACTGTCTTGTCAAATTCGGCGGACACAAAGCGTCTGTTGGTTTCAGCGTGTCGAAAAACAAGCTGGACGAACTGCGCCGAAAGCTCGTTTCTTTGCTTAATTCCTACGACAAAACGCTTTTCGAAAGCCGCACGTACTATGACGTCGTCATCGGAGAGGACTGTGCCGCGCAGGATATATTGTCGCTTACGGACAAGTTACAACCCTTGCTGCCGCAGGATAAGATATTGTGCAGAGTCAGAGATCATGTGCAATACGCCAATTCCTTCGGTAAAGACGACGCGCATTTATCCGCAACGCTCGCTTGCGGTTTGGAAATAAAAGGCTTTTTCAAATACGGCGCATATGCTCCTTTTATCAAAAACGGCGCGAATGTAGACGTAATTTGCACGCTTGAAACGGATAGTTATACGCACAATGTCTGCGGGATAATAGAAGATATTTCGTTGGAAAACTCCGTGTGTTTCGACGACTTCTACCGTATCAATTTGCTCAAAAATTTTGCGCCGGAACACGACAAACCTCGTATCGACGAAAAAACGCTTGCGGAACTTGTCCGCGGCGACAACGTGGCGTTGGTTTTCGACGATTACGAAACGTACCTCGAATATGGGGATAAAATATCTATCGAAGACTTTTGCGTGGATGTGTTTTTCGACAGCGGGCTATCGAAAGTCGTTGCGGTCTCGCCGCTTGACGATTACTGTTTCGACAGGTTTGACAAAGTGGTGTGCTTTTCCAATAGCGGGTTTGTGCGCAACATTGCAAATGCCCTTTATTTCGAGGCGCGGCCCGCGCGCAAAGAACTTTACGAGATGGATCTGACTCGCGAAGTATGCGCAGGCGTATATTCGGCATTGCGAAAAAAAGGCAAATTCGACAGTCTGAAAGCCGTATACGACAAATATCTGACAGCAAAACTTTCTTATGCTCAGTTTGTCGTGGCGCTGAGGGTATTCGAAGAATTGAAACTGATAACAATTTCGGATGAATACAACGTGCAGTTGGAAAGCTCTTCCAAGCGCGATCTGGCGGATTCGGCGATATTCGAAATATTTCAAAAACGGTGAAAAATGAATACGGAACAAGAGAAAGCGGAAGTTACGCTTAATAATTTTTTGTCGAAGGTCAAGCATTACTATCACGCGCACGAAATCAGCAGGATAGAAGACGCTTATCAGGTGGCGTACACCGCGCACAAAGGACAATTTCGCGCAAGCGGCAGACCTTATATAACGCATCCCGTTATTGTCGCGGATATTTTGATAGATATGGGTATGGATGTGCCCACGATCTGCGCCGCGTTGCTGCATGACACGGTGGAAGATACCTACATCACGGATGAAAATCTTCGCAAACAGTTCGGCGACGAGATAGCAAATCTTGTTGCCGGCGTGACAAAGCTGGATAAGATACAGTTCCACAACAAGGAAGAGGAACAGGCGGAAAATATGCGCAAAATGTTTTTTGCAATGGCAAAGGACATTCGCGTTATGCTCATCAAGTTGGCGGACAGACTGCACAATATGCGCTCGCTTATGTATCTTTCGCCCGAAAAGCAACAGATAATCGCCAAGGAAACGTTGGATATTTTTGCGCCGATAGCGGGTCGTCTCGGTATTTCTTCCGTCAAGAGCGAGTTGGAAGATCTGTGTTTGAAATATCTTGACAACAAGGCGTATTTGGAGATCAGCAACGGAATCGCATTGAAAAAGCAGGAACGCGAAGAAATAGTAGCCGCATTTATCGAGGACGTCAAGGCGGAGCTGAACGCAAACAAAATAAGCGATTTCGATATATACGGCAGAACAAAGCATTTTTATTCCATCTACAAAAAAATGCTTCGACAAAACAAAACCTTGGATCAGGTATACGATTTGACGGCGGTGCGCGTCATCGTGGATTCTATCAAGGATTGCTATTCCGTTTTGGGCGCGATACACGCCCGTTGGAAACCCATGCCGGGACGTTTTAAGGACTATATAGCCGTGCCGAAGCCGAATATGTATCAATCTTTGCACACAACGGTTATTTTCGACATCGGATCGCACACTTACCCGATAGAGGTGCAGATACGTACTCACGAGATGCACAAAGTGGCGGAATACGGTATCGCCGCGCATTGGAAATACAAAGAGGGCGTAAGCGGTTCTACCGTAATGGACGACAATTTGGGTTGGGTAAAGGAAGTTTTGTCCTACAACGAGGATTTCAAGGACAGCACGGAATTTCTCGATCTTATTCGAAAGGATATTTCCAACACCAACGAGGTGTACGTTTTTACTCCCAACGGCGACGTCAAGATATTGCCCGCCGAGGCGACGGGACTTGATTTTGCATATCTGATACACAGTCAGGTGGGAAACAAATGCGTAGGCATCAAGATCAACAACAAGATAGTCCCTTTGGATACGCCGCTTTCTACCGGCGACACGGTGGAAGTTATGACAAACCCCAACGCAAAGGGACCGTCGCGCGATTGGCTGAAAATAGTAAAAACGCCTTCCGCCAAATCCAAGATCCGTCAGTTCTTCAAGCGGGAAATGAAGGATGAGTATATCCGTACGGGAAGAGGCATGATAGAACGCGAGATCCGTCATCGCGGGATCACGCCCTCCGAGCTTATCACTCCCGAAGCCATTCAAGCCGTTTGCGATCGCTATATGCTGGAAGACGTGGACGAAATGTATGCTGCGGTGGGTTACGGAAGTTTGTCGCTCAATCAAGTGGTGATAAAACTTATTGCCGGCAACAAGGACATTGCGGAAAAGATCAAAACTCAGCAAAGCGTTCGCAAAAAGCAAGAAGGCGGCAACAAGGAAAAATCGGTGATAATAAAGGGCGTAGACGACCTTTTGGTCCGTTTTTCGCGTTGTTGCTCACCCGTACCGGGGGACGAGATAGTCGGCTATATATCGCGCGGCAGAGGCGTCTGCGTACATCGCGCCGACTGTCCGTCTATCAAAAATATGGAGCCCGAACGTCTTGTAAAAGCCGAATGGGCAAATATGAGCGACAAAACCACATTCCCAGTAACGGTGGAGATCATCGCGGAGGACAAAGGGGGCGTGTTTGCGGATATTACGAAGGTTATCACCAACGAAGGACTTTCGTTCGTTGCGATAAACGCGCGCAAGGACCGCAAAGGCAACGCAGTGGCTACGATAACGGTGGAAATATCCAATCACGAGCAAACCAATGCGCTTATGAACAGACTGCTTGCCATTCCCGCCGTGATAAACGTTTACCGTACGCAAGGTTGATATGATAGCGCTGTATACCGATTTTTGTTATCCTGCCGAAATACACGATGTTGTCAAACTGTTTTTTGACGACAGTATTCTTGTCGACCAAACGGCGCAATGCGACTTGTCTCTCACAGAGCAATGCCAAGGCGGCAAGTATGTTTATGTCGCTCGATCCGCAAAAGAGAGCGAAGAACAGCGTGTCGACGCCGCCGATGCGAGCGAGCTGCAAGCGGTGCGTTTGCGCAAGAGATATGCCAAATTGGCAATGTACAATTTGTTGGTAAGGCTCACGGGCAAAAAAATGCCTTGGGGCAGTCTTACGGGCATTCGTCCGACAAAACTTGCCGATCAATTGGCGCGGGAAGGTCTCGATTGGCGAAAGACTTTTACGGAGTTGCTGGGAGTTTCCGAGGAAAAAACTCAACTTGTCGCAGATATTCTTGCGGTGCAAGGCGGTCTGCGCGAACATAAAGAAGGCTGTGCGGATCTGTACGTGGGAATACCCTTTTGCGTAAGCCGTTGCAGTTATTGCTCGTTTACGAGCGGTGACATAAATCATCTAAAAAAATACGTTGAGCCATACGTCGAAGCGTTGAAACGGGATATAAATTGCACGCTGCAATTTGCCCGCGATCGCAAAATAGTTGTCCGAAACGTATATTTCGGCGGCGGAACGCCTACGTCGCTTAACGCCGCGCAGCTCGATGAAATAATGTCTTGCATAAATATAATGCCCTTGGAATATACCGTGGAAGCGGGTCGTCCCGACACGATTGACGCAAACAAATTGGACGTTTTCAAAAAACACGGCGTACAACGAATTTCCATCAATCCGCAGACCTTCAATCAATCGGTTTTGGACGTGATCGGGCGCAAGCATACGGTCAAAGATATTTACGACAAGTACGACCTTGCAAAAAAATACGGCTTTACCGTCAATATGGATCTGATAGCGGGTCTGCCGACGGAAACCTTTGATATGTTTTGTCACAGCGTAGACGAGGCGGCGGCGTTGGCGCCGGACAACATCACGGTGCATACGCTTGCGTTGAAGCACGGCAGCTTGCTTAAAGAACAGAATTACGGGGCGAGCGACGTGGTAAAAATGGTGGATTATTCGCGCAAAAAGCTTTATCGGGCGGGATATATGCCATACTATATGTACAGACAAAAGTATATGGCGGACAATCTCGAAAACGTGGGCTATTGCAGAGCGGGCAAGGCTTGTCTGTACAATATCGGTATGATGGAAGAACTATCCGACATACTTGCCTGCGGTACAAACGCGATATCCAAACGGATACTTGTTGAGGAAAACCGTATAGAAAGGGTTGCAAACGCCAAAGATGTAATAACCTACATAGAACGCAACGATGATTATCTCAGAAAGAAATTTCAACTTTTCTGTTGAACGCGGGATTTGATATGAAAATGAAATCTCAAAAAATCAAAAATCCAAAGCGAACCTTGATTCGACGTTTGATAGTGTTGGGATCATTGATCGTGCTTTTTGTCATTTTGTCGCTTTTGACGCTCAACAGATCCGTCTGCGAGTTTTTTGCGACAACGATTTCCCGCGCCTGGATATATGTTTTCGGTAATCTGTTGGGCTGGCTGCCGATAAGCTTTTACGAAATTTTGTTGATAGTTGCAATACTCGGAGCGATAGCGTTTGTTGTTGCGGAGATCGTTCTGCTGTGCAAACACAAGTGGCACAAGTCGTTGACTGCGCTTGTGATCGTCGCTATATGCGTGTTTTCCTTTTTGAACATCTACACGGCAACGGCAAGCTTTTCCTACAACAGAGCCGATTTGCCGACGAGCGTGTACGAAGAGTACTCCGGCGACGACTTGACCGCCGAAGAAGCGATACAGATCGCAGAATACGTCATTGACGAATCCAATAAAGCTTATCACGCGACGGAGCATGACGAAAACGGAAATATAGTTTTTCCGTACAGTCTGAAAGAGATGTCCGATATGTTGAATGTCGAATACAGCAAGCTGCAAGACAAATACTTTTCTTCTTATACTCCGCACGGCAAAAAAATAATCAACAAGACGATAATGAGCGAGCTGGGTATAACGGGCGTGTTTTTTGCTCCGTTTGGCGAGGCAAATATCAACGTGAATTCCAAGCTGTATTTGCCTGTCACCCTTGCGCACGAGATGGCTCACGGCAAGGGCGTAATGCGCGAGTACCAAGCCGATATTGTCGCCGAATACGTTTGCCTTACCAGCGAAGATCCTTACATACGCTACGGCGCGCTCGTACAATGTATGTATTCTGCCATTGCAATGGTAAACTACTACCCGGATACTACGGCAACCGTAAACGAACTTTACGCCAAAGTCGACAGCGGAATAATCAAGGAACGCACCAACTACTCGAAGCTTTGGATGCAGTTCGACACGTTGGAAAAGATCGGCGAGTTTTTCAACGATCTGTATCTTAAATTGCAAAAGCAGGATAACGGCACAGACAGCTACACCAAACCGGGCGAGGTGGTGGAAACGGGCGAAAAGGACAAGGACGACAAGCCGATACAAGTCGTGGTGAGATTTTACGACACTCAAAATGTTTTGATCAAATTGTACAAGCAAGGCAAATTGATGTAGCGGACTGCAAAACTTTTTGAACAATAAACAACAAAAAATGACTTCAAATTGTTGACAGTTTTGCAATGGTAGGATATAATAAAAGGGCTGTTGAAGTGCGGGTGTAGTTCAATGGTAGAATCCCAGCCTTCCAAGCTGGTCGCGTGGGTCCGATTCCCATCACCCGCTCCAAAAACGTAAAGAGCGTGGTGTTGTGACGAAATAAGCATTGCTACACCAATTCGGTGGGAAGCGGACGGGTCCGTTTAGCCGAGCGAAGCGAACGCCACGTAGCGAAGCGAAGTGTTCCCATCACCCGCTCCAAACTCGTTTGCCTGTGCCTGTAGCTCAGCAGGATAGAGCAACGGCCTTCTAAGCCGTTTGTCGGGGGTTCGAATCCCTTCAGGCACGCCAATTATGGTGGGCTTAGCTCAGTTGGCAGAGCGCCAGATTGTGGCTCTGGAGGTCATGGGTTCGACTCCCATAGCTCACCCCACAGTTTTAGGGGTATAGCCAAGCGGTAAGGCATCAGACTTTGACTCTGACATTCGTAGGTTCAAATCCTGCTACCCCTGCCATGCGACCCATTAGCTCAGTCGGTAGAGCACTTGACTTTTAATCAAGGTGTCCCGCGTTCGAATCGCGGATGGGTCACCATTAAAAGTAAGTAATTTGCGGCACAGGTAGAAATATGCATCTTTAGCTCAGTTGGTAGAGCAGCTGACTCTTAATCAGCGGGTCCAGGGTTCGAGTCCCTGAAGGTGTACCAATCAGGTGCTACGTGCGGATATGGCGGAATTGGCAGACGCGCTAGACTTAGGATCTGGTGTCTTCGACGTGGGGGTTCAAGTCCCTTTATCCGCACCAAACAGCAACATGCGGGAGTGGCTCAGTGGTAGAGCGCTGCCTTGCCAAGGCAGATATCGCGGGTCCGAATCCCGTCTCCCGCTCCAAGAAAACAGGTTTTCTAACCACGGAAGCCTGTTTTCTTTTGTTTTTTTTGCTTTTTTTTAGGGAAATCTAACCACCAACCCCATCTCAAAAGTGAATTTTGGGGTAAATTTTGGGGTAAATTTTTTTGGGATGTTGCTCTGAAATCGGGGTAAATTTTCGCTCTTTACCACACGAGTTTTTCGGCTTCTTTCAACAAAAATTCGTCGCTTAGATCGGTGTAGGTGTCCTTCAAAACGCCGCTTGAATGACCTACCATTTCGTCGATAGCAGCCTGGTTTAGCCCGCATTCTACGCAATGCGTGTAAAATGTGGTGCGCAGATCGTACAAAATGTGATCGGGCAAT
The DNA here is from genome assembly GCA_947589685.1 of uncultured Clostridia bacterium. GTDB lineage: Bacteria > Bacillota > Clostridia > Christensenellales > CAG-314 > Fimimonas. The sequence goes on along the minus strand of CANQCN010000001.1, from coordinate 39,448 downwards.
ATCGAGTTGAACTTTTCGCGGATGTATTTGGCGGTCACCCACTTTACGGCGCTCACGCCTTCCAGATACGGTCGCAAAGCGGATATGATCGGTATACGCTTTACGCCAAGCTTGCTCTTTTTGCCGATGAAGCCGTGGCGCTAATGGCTTCGGACGTGCTGGGCAACAAAGAATTTATCAAGCGCTTTACAAAGTCGCAGCGCAGCTGGGCTCAAAGGTTTTTGTCAAAGATCATTGAGGTCAAGGAGGCGTTTGGACGCGTTACAGACAGCAATGCGCGCAAGGAGTATCGTCGTTTTGTAAAAGCCGAACAAATCTGGAAGGAAGCTTTGAATGAGCTTGGAGCAAGATATGTCGCAGGGAAGATAATGATGAACGGCGCCGAAGACGATGACGCGGATATTGACGTTGACTCCGAAAAGTCGTATAATGAAAACGCCTCCGCGCCGCAAGAGTCGAGAAAGGACCAGTTTATCGGAAGAACTTTCCCGACATACAGCGAAAGCAGAGGTTCGCAAGCAAACGAGTTGGCTACTCGTTGGGCGCATAGGGCAGACATAAAAGCCGGCGATCAAGCTGCTATCAGTTTCCAAGACAAGTGGTATTTGATTGAAAAGGTTGATGATGCCGATTGGGGCTATCAAATCATCGCTCAAATGACCGAAAAGCAATATCAAGAGTACACGGAGGACAGAGAAAATGTTGCCGAGAAACAATCCTTACAAGAAAGCGTTGGTGAAATTACTTCAATCAATAGAAGAGCAGGTTCCGCTGACGGAGGAGTCGTATCTGACAATTCGTTATCATCTCGAAACAGAAGAGGCGATAGTAAAGTTCAACAATTGGGTCAAGAGCAGGCTCGAAGGGGAGAAACTCAACGCAACGGAAGTGGAGATAGTGAGAGCAGCAGTTCAGGCGAGCAAAGCGGTGTAAGCCGAGCAAAATTTTCTCTCAAAGGCACAACGCAAGACGGGATAGAGATCTACGAGACGAGCAAAGACATCCGCTCATTGACCAATGCAGAAAAGCGCAAACTATTTGTACAACAAATGCGTAACGAGTATCGCGACAGATTGGCAAAGTTTACAGTGGACGGAAAAGTGTATTATGCAAGTTTTGCACGTGAAGATGTAAAGAAACTTGCCTATGGCGATATAAATTCTGATACAAGCGGAAAAAAAGCCAAATTAAATGTAGGAGCAAGCGGAGATATATTTGATTTGGTGGAAAACGCAAAATATTGGGGCAGTTCTCCGGAGAGAGGTAAAAATACACAGGCGCATAAAAATGTTGGCTCGTGGGACTACTTTGTTAAAACAGTTGAAATAGACGGGATTGTTTATGATGAAGTTGTAAATGTGAGAAAGAAAGGCATAAATGAATATGTGTACGATATCTCTCTAAATGAAAAAGTTACTTCTTCGCCGAACGACAGGGCAATTAAGCCCGCCTTAATTTCAAGCAAAGAAGTAACTTCTACGGATAGTATACGCAAAAATTCAAAGAATGTCAACACTTCAAATCAAAAAAATGCAAAATTTTCTCGAAAGGACGCCGAAGGCAACAAAACGCATTATCGCAAGAGTGATATAGGCGCGATCCTGGATGCGGTCGCAAGCGACATTGTCGCGGAACATACAAAGAATACACTTATACATTTGTATGATTTTGAAAACAATTACTCAACAACACGGAGATAATTTTGAAATACGATATATTGCTTTTTGACGCAGACAACACAATTCTCGATTTCGACAAGGCGGAAGAACAAGCTCTTAAATGGGCTTTTCGCGATATGGGGTTGGAATTTACTCGGAAAAAGCTTGCGGTCTACCGACAAAAGAACATCGAGCAGTGGCGACTGTTTGAGCAAGGCAAGCAAACAAAAGAAGAAGTGCTTTCCAATCGTTTTATCGAAACGTTCAAGGCGTTGCGGCTTCCCGCGGAAGATGCGGAACGTACGGGAGAATTGTACGAACACTATCTTATGCAAGGCTTTGACGTGATTCCGCATGCGGAAGAGGTGCTGACGGAATTGCAAAAGCATTGCCGCTTATACCTTGTCTCCAACGGTGTGCTTGCGATACAAAACAGCCGTATGAAGGGCAGCGGAATGGACAAGTATTTTATCGCGCGGTTTGTATCCGAAGAGATAGGCTGCCCCAAGCCGCAAAAACGGTACTTTGATCATTGCTTCAAGCGTATGGGAAATCCCGACAGATCCAAGGTGTTGATGATAGGCGACAGCCTGACAAGCGATATTCAAGGCGGCGTCAATGCCGATGTGGATACGTGTTGGTTCAATCCCAACCATTGTGAAAACAGTTCATCGCTGCATCCGACATTTGAAATAGACGACCTGAGGCAGCTGTTGAAAATAGTGTTTTAGTCACAAAAATAGCGGGGATGAATGTTTTCATCCCCTGTTTACTTGCAAAAATTCGGCTTAATCGCAACGACTTGTTGTTATATTTTACTAATCAGATCTTGTAATGCTCTGCCTCGATGGCTGACGGAGAGTTTTTCTTCGGCAGTGGCTTCCGCAAATGTTTTGCCGAGTTCGTCGCAGTAGAATATGCTGTCGTAACCGAATCCGTTTTCTCCCTTTTCCTCTTTCAGTATGCGTCCGTCCACGCGTCCGATTCCGTCGATCAGTTTGCCGTCGGGAAACAGAAGCACGACAACAGTCTCGAAATGCGCTTTTCTGTTTTTTCGGCAAGCAAGTTCTTGCAAAAGCTTACGTCTGTTGGCTGCGCTGTCGTGATCGCTTGCATACCGCGCCGAATGTACTCCCGGCGCTCCTCCGAGCGCGTCTACGCAAAGTCCCGTGTCGTCTGCAAGCACGGGGATGTTCGTCAGTTTTTGTACGGCGCGCGCTTTTATCAATGCGTTTTCGTAGAAATTTTTGCCGATTTCTTCGGGGTCGCAAACGATACCTTCTTCTTGGAGAGTGGTGATCTCTTGAAATTTATTTGATAAAGACGCTTTTATTTCTTCTATTTTGTGTTTATTGTTGCTCGCTATCAGTAGTTTCATTGTCTTTTGCTTCGTAAAAAACGATATTGGGATTGCTGGACATAAGCAATGTTTTCATCTCGTCAAACCGTTTTGGGTGGATCATTATCGCCGCAATTACGGGATCGGGTCCTTTCCACAAATAACTGATGTAAAAATTGCCGTTTTCTATCACTATGTTGAGTATTTTGTCTATTCGAATACGATTACTTAGCATATCGACAAACGCAATGTTTAGGTGAATACAATTTGCGTCTACCTTGTAGTGGATCGTGACGAAAAGCAACGAGATCAACAAAGTAAACGAGCATACGCTGGCCAAGAGGATACCTTGTATATGCGTAACCTCGATATGCACCCCGACCAAGGCAAGAATGCCCACAACAAGTCCCAAAAGGCTTATCGCGGCAATTATCCACAATAAAATTTGTATTGCCGGTGTTGACTTTAATTTGAATTTCATATTTATAGTATAGCAAAAAAATATGCAGATGTAAACCCTTAAACGGGTGTAAGAAATTCAGAGGTCACAGAGTTGATTGCAGTAGATTTCGACGCGCTTACTAAAAACGCCCTCTTTTTCAGAAAGCTTGTCGGAAACAAAAAATTATTTGCCGTACTCAAAAACAATGCGTACGGTCACGGCTTGGTGCGGGTAGCAAGCCAAATAAATCATATTGCGGATCTTTTCGCGGTCGGTAGTGTTGCCGAGGCGGAAAAAATATTGTTTTTGCGCAAGGACGTTTTGGTGTTGTTGCCGCAAAGTTCGCGCGATACGGAACAAGCGATAAACGACGGGATAATGCTAACTGTCGACAGTTTCGAAACGCTTCGACGAGTCGATAGCGCGGCAAAAAGACTAAATAAAGCTGCGCGAATTCACTTGAAAATAGAAAGCGGAATGTCGAGATTGGGTTTTACGTACAGTCAAACGGATCGGTTGGTAAACGCGCTGAGATCCTGCTCGGTAAACGTCGAGGGAATTTTTTCGCATTTTTACGGCGATACTGCGAAAGCTTGCGACGCTCAGCTCGACTATTTCATCAAATGCCGCGATATTCTTTTGCGCAGCTTTCCGAACGCAATTTGCCATATTGCAAACACGGGGGCGACGCTGCTTTCTTCAAAATATCATCTCGACGGCGTGAGAGTGGGATTGGGTTTGTTCGGTTACGGCAATAAAGCGCTTGTTCCCGTGAAAAAAGCGTACGCAGATGTGATAGCGGTAAGAACCGTCGATAAGGGCGCCGCGGTGGGTTACGGCGCGAAATATATTTGCGCTCATCCGACGAATATCGCGGTACTGAACGTGGGTTACGCCAACGGTTTGCCGCGCATATTGGTGGGGAAAAAAATAAAAATCGGAGAAAATTTTTTTCCGATCGCAGCGATATGTATGGCAATGACGCTTGTCGACACGGGAAACGCACACGTACACGTCGGCGATACGGCAACACTGCTCGGCGACGGCGTGGATTTGTCCGATGAAAAAGTAATTATTTACGAATTGTTGTGCAATTTGCAATAATGTTGTAAAATATAGGCGATGAGAGTAATTACCGGAAAATATAAGGGAAGAAAACTCGTCGCACCACGAAATGCCGCACGTCCTACTTTGGACAGAATGAAGGAAACGCTTTTCAACATAATCAATGCAAAAGTGGTAAACGCCGTCGTGTTGGATCTGTTTGCGGGTTCGGGACAGCTTGCGATAGAGTGTCTCAGCAGGGGTGCAAGTCGTGCGATTTTGTGCGACAACAGCAAAGACGCCCTCGCGGCGATTTATGCCAATTTTGCAAAAATCAACGAAAAGCCCGAAGTGATATACGGAGATTTTCGCAATTGCCTCAAAGCTTTAAGGTGCAAAGCGGATATAATTTTTGTCGATCCGCCCTACAAATCGGGATTTTACGGCGAAGTTTTGCGACTTATCGACGACTGCGCAATATTAAGCGACGACGGAATTGTAGTTTGCGAGCATGCCGCCGAGGACGAATTGCCTATGAGCTTGGGCGAATTGGCGTGTTTTGACAACAGAAAGATAGGTACGGTACAATTCAGCTTTTATCAAAGGAGCAAACAATGAGAACAGGAGTTTTTGCGGGATCGTTTTGTCCCGTTACGATAGGTCACGTTGACGCCATCGAGCAAGCCGCGCGGCTTGTGGACAAGCTGTACGTCGTTGTCGGAAACAACATCAACAAACATTATTCGATCCCGTCGGACGCGCGTCTGGAAATGCTTAAAACGGCGATAGAACATGTGCAAAATGCGGAAGCCGTGAGATTCGACGGCATGATGACGGAATTTTGCGCGAGCGTGGGCGCCGACGTAATGATAAAATCCATTCGCAACGCAATGGATTTGCAGTCCGTCATCGATTTGAAAGACATAAATTGCGATTTTTGGAACGGCGACACGGTGTTTGTTGTCGGCAGCAAGCAGTATCGTCATATTTCCGGCTCCTTGGTGAGAGAATTGGCAAGTTTGAAGCAGGACTTTTCCGAATTTGTGCCGAAGAGCTGTTTGGAAGAAATCAAAAAGTATTTGGTCAGATAATGTTTACAAAACAAAAGAAACTGTATTCGGCAGAAAAATACAAAAACTCAGTTCCGTTGTCGGAAGAATTACGCGCGAAAAAAAGGTTGCTGGATGAGCAGCTCGTCGACAATATGACTTCGCGAAAAAAGTTCGTCGTCGTTTGCGGACCGTGTGCAGCCGACGATCCCGCGGCAATGGAAGAGTATCTGGTAAAGCTCGAAAGGGCGTCGCAAGCATGCTCCAAGTTGCTGATCGTCGCTCGTATCTACACCGCCAAGCCCCATTCCAACGGCGAAGGCTACAAGGGGACCGCGTTTCAGCTTTCACGAGACGACGAGATCGATATAAACGACGGGATAATGCGTTGCAGACGTATGATGACGGGATGTTTGAAGTTGGGCTTGCCCGTAGCGGATGAGCTGCTGTATCCCGAACTATACGAGTGCTTTGACGATTTGGTAAATTATTGGTTTGTGGGCGCGCGCAGCTCGGAGGACGCGTTGCACCGCGATATCGCGTCGGGGCTTGACGTTTGTTGCGGCATAAAAAATCCGACCGACGGCGATGTCGAAAAGGTCGTAAACTCGCTTTATGCCGTTGCTTCGCCTCGCATATTTCCTTACAAGGGGACGCAAATTGCCGCAAGCGGTTGCAAAACCGCCCATATCGTTTTGCGCGGCGGTTACCGAAGCGGCGCTTATATGTCCAACATAGACGGCAAATCTGTCGAAATCGCAAAATCTATGTTGCGAGAAAGGGGTTTGAACGATTTTGTAATGGCGGATCTTAACCATGCCAACAGCGGAAAAAACGCTTTAAATCAGATCGCCAACGCCGAAATTGCATTGAAAAGCGGCGTAAACGGCATAATGATGGAAAGTTACTTGTATTCGGGCGCTCGATCCGACAAATACGGCGTGTCGAAAACCGACGACTGTCTGAGTTTTGAAATGACGGAAAGCTTGCTGAAATTTTTGAACGAACAACTTGAAGATTGATCTTTTGAAAATGCGGGATAGACCCCGCTTTTTTATTGCAAAAATAATTTTACCAAACAAAAACCGACGACGGTTGCTATTGCCGATTGGGTCAATTTCATTTTCAGTATCGATACGGGGCTTACTTTTTTCTGTCCGAGAAAGGCGTAACACTGAAAAAACACGCACATGCCGCCCAACGCCAACAGACTGCTGCACAATACGGTGGCGGTGGAGACGTCGGCAAGTTGACATACTGCGAAAACGCCGTTTGTCATTTCGAAAACTCCTATGGCGTAGGCTACGACGAGGCTGTCTTGCATAGATACGGGCAAAAACGTTTTAAGCATATCCGCCAGCATATAAAACAACGCTATCAATCCGCCTACCGACAATATCGAAAGGACGGAATTTGTTATTGTGTTGCCGATGTCGTCCGCTTTGAATTCGCTTTGCTTTTCGGAAACGCGGACGATTTGTTTTGATCGATACAGCAAACCGTTAATTATGGCGGCGCAAAATTGAGATACGACCAAGATCAGCGTTGCGCAAATATTTTGCAAAAGCTTTGCGCCGACGGTGGCTATTATAAAAACGGGACCCGCCGTGGAACAGAACGAAGAAGCAACGGTTGCTGTCGTTTCGTCCGCGTCGCTGTCTGCGATAGCTTTTGCCCCTATCGGATAACCGCAGAGCAAGCTCATTGCCCAAACTTCGTCGCAAGCTACTCCGAACAAGCGTCCCGACAAGGATCTTTTGCTCTTGGGAGATAGTTTTAGCGCTATTGCGGACAATACCGCAAACGGAAACAGTGCGGGCAACACATTGTATGCCCAGACTGTTATTCCGTCAAAAAAGCTTTTCATATATTTTGCGGGCGACGAAATAAATATTCCCATCACCGCAAACAATATCAACGTTATTACCGCGCGAAAGTACTTCACAAACTATTATATGGCGATAGTGCTATCTGTATGAATAAAAACGGTCATAGTTCCTTACTATAACCGAAATCGATGAAACATAAACTACTATTTCTGACATAGTATATCATAATATTCGATTTTTATCTAATTTTCGATTATTTGGACGCTATTGAGAGGCGCTCCGCCCGTAAGCGAGTAGTAAAGGCGATCCGCGCGTTGCGTAACGGGATCCGAGTCTTTTTCCGTTTTCGCTATGAGTTGGACGGAAGATTTGTTCGCCGCAAGTACTTTTATCGGAGGAAAGTTTTTTTTACTTTCGGCAACGGTGTTTTTGTCTATCCCCAACAAGTAATCGAGATATACCCGTTGCAGCCGCAAGCGCGTGTACCTTTTGGTTTTTATCTGTTCCGTCATTTTTTCAAAACCTTGGGTTTTGTCTGCATTAACTATCCTGTTTTCCAATCCTTCGGTCACGCCTTCCGTCAACGCCAATCGTTCTTTTGTCGCTAACGAAAGCGCGGAGGGAACGAAATTGCAATATTTTTCCACAACATTGTCGTCTATATCTTTTGCCACATAGTCGAACGTATAGCGATCGCGTAACGAAGCGTCTTTTCGAAGCATGGACGAAGACGCATATTGCGCGGGTTGAATTTCGTTGTAGTTGTCCTCGCGTTTGATCGTCAACGGAATTATCGAAGCGTGAGCGAAGCGCAGCGCTCTGATATATTCGATCGCAAGAGTGTTGTTCGGTTTGTCCAGCAGTTCCGTTCCCGTCGCAAGCGCGACGGCCTTGGGGTAGCTCACCCCTTTGCCGATTTCTTCGCGGATCTTTTTTTGCGTTTCCGCGTCGTCTATCATTTCGGCGCATTTCAGCAATTTTTCCATATCGCCGCATTCGCTTCCGAAAACAAGAAAATCCGCGCCCATTTTTTGGGCGATATAAACCCCGCCGTAAGCAAAGTTTTCCGCCGAGGCTGTCGCAAATACCGTCGGCAGCTCCACGACAATATCCGCGCCAGCAGTGACGGCGTGCCGTGCCCGCGCGTACTTGTCTGCGCACGCGGGAAGTCCTCTTTGGGTAAAGTTGCCGCTCATTATGCAGATCACTTTGTCAGCTACGGTTTTGGCAAAGTCGATCAAGCGTTTATGTCCCGTATGCAACGGATCGAATTCGCAAATAATTGCTGCCGATTTCATTTTGAATTTCCTTGTCGATTTGTTTTTTTGTTTACAAGCGCAATGCGATATGATATAATTCTATATGCATTGTGAATTTGATTATAAATATTATACATCAAATTTTACGATAAATAAAGCGTTTCAAAAGGAGATTGTTATGAGCGTATTGGAACAAATCAAAAGCAAGGCGTCGAAGTTACACAAAACCATAGTGCTTTGCGAGGGAGAGGACAGCCGTGTGGTAAAAGCGGCGCAAATGGCAACGGAGGAAGGTATAGCGCAAATCGTGCTTTTGGGCGATGAAAAAGCCATAAAAGCCGCTAATCCCGACGTCGATCTGACGGGGGTCAGGATAGTAGATCCTTTGACGAGCGACAAGCTTGCCGAATACAATGCAAAATTGGTGGAGCTGCGCGCTTCGAAAGGCATGACTGCCGAGCAAGCCACGGAACTGCTTAAAGACGGAACGTACTTCGGTGCGATGATGCTTAAAACGGGAGACGTGGACGGCTTGGTTTCCGGCGCTTGTCATTCGACGGCAAATACGCTTCGTCCCGGATTGCAGATCATCAAAACCGCTCCCGGTGTTTCCGCCGTATCCAGCTTCAACCTGATGCTTTGCCCGCCGCAAGGCAATCAATATTGTCCCGACGGGTTGGTGGTGTTCGCCGATTGCGGACTCAATCCCGTTTACACCGCGGAGGGGCTTGCCGACTGCGCAATAGCCACCGCGCGCTCCGCGCAAACGATAGCAGGCATCGAACCGAAAGTAGCAATGCTTTCTTTCTCCTCTAAGGGCAGCGCCAAACATGACAACGTAACTCTCGTTCAGGAAGCTACCCGAATTGCCAAGGAAAAGGCTCCCGATCTGAAATTGGACGGTGAATTGCAGTTCGACGCGGCGATAGTTCCGTCCGTCGGAGAAATGAAAGCCAAGGGAAGTCCCGTTGCGGGGCACGCCAACGTATTTATTTTCCCCGATCTTCAAGCGGGCAACATCGGATACAAAATAGCCGAGCGTCTCGGCGGTTTTATGGCTGTCGGACCCATTTGCCAAGGCTTTGCCAAACCGCTCAACGATCTTTCCCGCGGTTGCAAGTCGGAAGATATAGTTGCCGCCGTTGCGATAACCGCACTTCAAACGCAGTTCTGATGAGGTGAAAAATGAAAATTCTCGTGATAAATTCCGGCAGTTCGTCGCTTAAATATCAACTTATCGATATGGAAACGGAAAGCGTGCTTGCAAAAGGTCTTTGCGAGCGTATAGGCATTGCCAATTCCAACTTCGTCTACAAGGCGCACGGACAAACGATAGAGCAGCAAATAGATATGCCCGATCACAAGGTCGCCGTCAAGCTCGTGTTGGACAAGCTCACCGATCCCAAAGTCGGCGTTATATCTTCTATGAAGGAGATCGACGGCGTTGGTCACAGGGTGGTCGCTTCCGGCGAAGCCTTCAAAAAACCGACTCTCGTCACTCCGAAGGCGATGGAGTTGATGGAGGAAATAAAGGACCTCGCGCCTTTGCATAACCCCGCCGCCATCATAGGCGTAAACGCTTGCCTTGCGCAGATGCCCGATACTCCGATGGTGTTGGTGTTCGACACGGGTTTCCATTTTACAATGCCCGACTATGCCTATATGTACGCAGTGGACTACGCTCATTACGAAAAGTACAAGATACGTCGTTACGGCGCGCACGGCACAAGTCACAAATATGTGGCGGAAGAGGCGGCAAAATACCTCGGTAAAAATATCGAGGACTTGAAAATCATCACTTGTCACCTGGGCAACGGCTCGTCGATCACGGCGGTAAAGGGAGGCAAATGTATAGATACGTCTATGGGATTTACTCCTCTTGCCGGCGTTCCGATGGGTACGCGCAGCGGCGACATCGACTTTGCCGCGGCGGAATATATCGCAAAAAAAGAAGGAATGGACGTTTCCGAAACGCTCACTTATCTCAACAAAAAATGCGGAATGTTGGGCGTGTCGGGAGTTTCCAGCGATTTCAGAGATCTGACGGCGGCAGCCGAAAGCGGCAATGACCGCGCCCGTCTGGCATTGGATATGTTTGCTTACGGCGTTAAAAAGTACATAGGCGCTTACGCAGCGGCGCTCAACGGCGTGGACGTTATCGTTTTCACCGCCGGAATAGGCGAAAACGACGATAGGGTACGCGCTTCGTCTTTGAAGGATATGGATTACCTTGGGATCAAGCTCGACGCAGACAAAAACGCTCATTGTCCGAGAGGAACCGCGGCGGAAATCCAAGCGGCAGACTCCAAGGTCAAGATTTTGGTGATACCCACCAACGAGGAGCTTGTAATTGCGCGCGAAACAATGCGCGAGGCAAAGTTGGCGTAAACCGTTGACAAAACAATGACCTTTTTGTATAATAATGATTGTGTCTGATAAAGTTATCATTGATTTGACGGAAAATATAGCTTGCGTAGGCAAGCCGATCGAGTTTTCCTTTCGGTGCAATTTTGACGACAGTCTTTTGCCTTATCCCGAATCCGAATTTGTGCAAGCGGATCTGCAATTGATCGTCACGTTTTTGAAACCGAATGTGTTGGTCGAAGGCAAAATATGCTGCGACATCAAGGGGTATTGCGACAGATGTCTTGCGGAAATTTCCCGACAGATCGAAATTCCTTTTAGTCAGATATTTTACAAGGACAGTGCAGATGAGGAGGACGGATACGTCTACTCGGGTAGCAGGTTGGACGCAACCAAAGCTATTTGCGACGAAATAGTGCTGTCACTGCCGAGCAGTCTGCTGTGCAAGCCGGATTGCAAGGGATTGTGCCCAAAGTGCGGTATTGATCTCAATGAAAAGCAGTGCAACTGCGACACATCCCGTGAAAACGCCTTTGCCGCACTTAAAAATCTAAAATTTTAACGGAGGTGCATTACTATGGCAGTACCCAAGAGAAAAACTTCTAAACAAAGAAAACACAGCAGAGCAGCCAATTGGAAGGCTAACGCTGCTTCTTTGGTGGAATGTCCTCAATGCCACGAGTTGAAGGTTGCCCACAAGGTTTGCGAAAACTGTGGTTACTACGACGGTAAGCAAGTGGTGGAAGTTTCCGCGGAAAAGAAATAACAAGTTTTGTTTGTAAAGCCATCGGCGCAATGTCGGTGGCTTTTAATTTGTGAAACAAAGGAATATTTTTGATATATTTTGTGAAACAAACCGTATTTTTACGTTTATACCATTGCAAAAAATATAGTATTAGTATATAATATCAAATAACTGTGCTTAAAGTAGTGGTTTATGGATAGCGGCATAATTGATGAAATAGAAAATAAGCTTCAATACGGTTTTGTCAACAAGCAATTGTTGGTGCAAGCGTTTACACATTCTTCCTTTGCCAATGCCGAGCATGTGGAGGACAACGAGCGAATGGAATTTTTCGGAGACGCAATTTTGGAATATTTGTCTTCGGAATATTTGTACGAGCGTTTCCGCGGTAACAACGAAGGAGAGCTTTCGTCTATGCGTTCCAAGCTTGTGTCGGCGGACGGACTGTATCATATTGTGGACAAGCTTGGTATCAGGCGTTATTTGCGCGTGTTGAATTCCGAGCTTTCGCACAAAACGGAAGCAAATTTATACGAGGCTATATTGTGCGCAATTTATCTCGACGGAGGAATGGACGCCGCAAAAGCGTTCTTTTTGCGGACAATGGACGACGAATTGAAAAATGTCGCAGCGGCGATCAAAAAAGACGACAAAACTTTGTTGCAGGAATACTGTCAAAAACGTAAACTTGCTTTGAGCTATGTGTATGTCGGACGCGTCGGTCCCGACAACAAACCCGTTTTTCGTTACGAGCTTTACGTGGACGGACAAAAACAGTCGGAAGGAAAAGGCTCCACGAAAAAAGCGGCGGAGCAGGACGCGGCTCACAAATTAGTAATTAAATGGAGAATCGAATAGTGCTTTATCTGAAAAAAGTAGAAATGTACGGCTTCAAAAGCTTTGCGGACAAGGTAGAATTGAAATTCGATCAGCCGATAACGGGCATTGTCGGTCCCAACGGCTGCGGAAAAAGCAACATTTCCGACGCGATCCGTTGGGTATTGGGAGAGCAAAGCTCTAAAAATCTGCGCGGCAAGCAGATGCAGGACTTGATATTCAACGGAACGGATACGCGCAAGTCTATGAGCTACTGTGAGGTGTCGCTGTTTTTTGACAATACGACGCGGCTTTTCAATATCCCTATGGATGAGATAATAATAAGCCGTAAGCTGTATCGCAACAACGAGAGCGAATATTTGCTCAATCGCAACGTCGTCAGACTGAAAGATATTACACAACTGTTGCGCGGAGTCGGTTTGGGTAAGGACGGCTATTCTATTGTCGGTCAGGGCAGAATGGACGCAATACTCAACGCCCGCCCGGAGGACAGACGCGCCATATTCGAGGAAGCGTTGGGCATATCATCTTTCCGCGTGCAAAAAATTGAAACGGAGAGAAAGCTGGAAAAAACGCATACCAATATGCAGCAGATCGCCATTTTGTTGGAAGAGATAAAACGGCACCTTCCCGACCTCAAACGTCAATCTACTTTGGCTAAAAAATACATAGAAATGTACGATGAACTGCGTTTGTGCGAGATAAACGCGTATATATACGGATATGACAATGCCAGCAAGGAAAAAGAAGAAGGAAAAAAATTGCTGGACGGTCTCAAAGAGGAATACAATCTTAAAGAATCGCAGTACGCTCAGATCAACGAACAGCACAACGATACCTTTCATCGCCGAAACAATATAGATTCCGAAATCGCCGAACTGCGCGACAGACAGGTCAAGTTGGCGGTAGAGGTGCAAAAAAACGCGGGAGAAAAGGACATTATTCAAGAGCGTATAAACGGCTGCGAACGCGATATTCAATCCAACGAGGAGTTGATCGACCAAGACAATGAGGAAATCAAGCGGTTGACGGACGTCAACAAGGAGCTTGCCGCATTGTTGGAACGCAGAAACGAAGAGCGCGGCGCGTTGGAAATGGAGATCGGCGACGCTAACGAGCAATTCGTCGATGTCGGTAAACGCGTGGATGAGATCGGCGAAAAGGCGGACGCCATTCGCAAAAAATTGGACGAAGCCATACATCTCGCGGCGGAGACGAACAACAAATTGGTCGCTCTTCAAACGGAAAAAAATTCAATAGCGGAGCGTCTTGACGAAATCGCGCGCAGCGAAGAAGAGCTGACGCAAAAACTGAAAGATTCGGCGGGAGAAGAGGGCGATCTGTTGGGTCGTTACGACAAATTGCGTAAGGACAGAGACGAAAAGGACGCCGCGTTGCGTCAGGTAAAGCAGCAAATCAAAGACTTGGAGTTTCGTCAATTCAATCTCAACAAGGAACTTACCGCACGTCAGCAAGCCTATTCGGGCGAAAAAGGCGGAATAGATATGTTGAAGGACTTTGCCGCCAACTATCGCGGATACCAGGCGAGCGTTCAATATCTGATGCAAGACGCCCAAAAAGACAAAGAACTTTCTTCGCATATTTGCGGTTCCGTTGCCGACCTTATCAAGGTGGAAGCTCGCTTGCAGGTCGCAATCGAGGCTGCGCTGGGCGGCAGGTTGCAAAATATTGTGACCGAAACGGAAGCGGACGTAAAATACCTCATCAATTACCTCAAAATAAACGACTACGGCAGGGCGACGTTTTTACCTGTAAGCTCGATGAAACCCCACGGAATAGATCGAAGGGAGGTTCTTTCCGAAAAGGGCGTGTTGGGTATCGCTTCCGATCTTATCACGTTCGACAAGCACTACGCCAACGTAATGGAATCGCTGTTGGGCGGCGTCGTAGTGGTGGACACCTTCGACAATGCAGTATCCATCAGCAGAAAGTACCGTTACGCTCATCGTATGGTCACGCTTACGGGCGAACGTATCTCAAACGACGGCTCGCTCGAAGGCGGCAGCAACAAAAAGCAATCCGGTTACAGCATTCTTTCCTACGAGACGGAGCTTGCGGAAAGGAATGAAAGATTGGCTGCGTTGCTTAAAGATCTGCAACGTACCGAGGAAGAAAAATCCAAGCTGGACGCTCAGCTCGAAGAAACGCGCGTGTCGGCTAATCGTTTGAACGACGAGCTTAACAATATCAAGGTGGAAATAGCGACCGCCAAAGAAAAAATCGAAACGTCCAACACTCTTACTAATTCGGATAAAAAGAACGTTCTTCGTCTTGCGGGAGAAAAAGAGAAGCTTACTGCCCGTCTGTCTCAAATAGACATCGCAGTAAAAAAGTCCGAACTGCGCGCAAAGGAATTGGATACCGCCGAAAAGCAGCTGCGGGAAAAATCCGAGCATCTGCGTGAGATTGCTCAAATGGAAATGTCCGCAAAGGATACCGTTTCCAACAGTCTTTCCGACAAACGTTACCGCTTGGCTGTACTCAACTCCAATATCGAAGTGACGGAAAAAGATATAGATACCAACAAAAAAACGATCTTATCATTGCAGGACGGCATTCAGTCGCGTCAAAACTACATTGCGCAGGTGCAGTTTGCTATCGACGGCATGTACGCCACCTTAAACGAAAGAGTGACGGACGCCAATCTTCAAGAAGAAATGGCGCAGTTGTTGGAGCAAATCAAACAATCCGACACATTGAAAACAAAGCTGGAAGAAGAATACCAATATTTGTCGGAAGAACGCAACAAACTCAGCATAAAATTGGGCGAATTGAACGGCAAGATAGATAAACAAGTGTATGTGATCAATAAAATAGACGACGATCTGTTGCTGCTTCAACAGCGTGTGCAAGAGGAGTACGGAATAACCTATTCCGCCGCCATGCAGTACAAAGACGAAAATTTCGACAAGGAAATATGCAGCAAGCGAATTGCCGAGTTGAAAGCAGAAATGCAAAAGCTCGGACATGTAAACGTCGGCGCTATACAAGATCTGGAAGTAGAACAGTCGCGTTTCGATGAACTCAATTCGCAAATGGACGATCTGAAAAAAGCCGAAGAGGATCTTAACAGCGCTTTGCACGAATTGGAGGGCGACATCGAAAGCAGATTTAACGACGGCATGGAACAGATCAACGAAAATTTCAAGGTTATATTCCGCGAGCTGTTCAACGGCGGCAACGCGCGTCTTTATATCGACAGAGATCCGAGCAAGCCCTCTTTGGATCAAGGTATAGAGATCGAGGCGCAACCTCCCGGAAAGAAGCTGCAAAACATATCGTTGCTTTCCGGCGGCGAACGAACGATGACGGCAGCCGCGATACTGTTTTCCATTCTTAAATACAACCCGATGCCGTTTTGCGTTTTGGACGAGATCGAGGCGGCTTTGGACGACGCGAACGCCGAAAGAATTTCCAAGTATTTGCGCAAATTTTCCACGTCAACGCAGTTTGTGGTTATCACCCACAAAAAGCCGACAATGGAACACTCCGACGTTTTGTACGGAGTGACTATGGAAGAAAAGGGCGTTTCCAAGATCGTGTCGGTCAAGCTTACGGAAGCGATCAAGCAAGCAATGTAACGGAGGTCGGTATGGGATTTTTTAAGAAAATCATCGATGGACTCAAAAAAACCAAGGAAAAAATAGGAGTCAAGCTCAATCAGCTGTTCAAGCGCGGAATTTACGACGACGATTTCTACGACGAATTGGAGTTTATTTTGCTTTCCGCCGACATAGGCGAAGAAACCACGGTGGATATTATCGACGAATTGCGAGAGCGTATGGAGGGGGATAGGGTGTCCGATCCCGAAAAAGCCAATCGCTATTTGCGCGATGTTCTCACGGATATTTTGGGAGATGAAAAGTTCGAATTTTCCTCTCCGTGCGTTATTTTGGTATCGGGCGTAAACGGCGTCGGCAAGACCACAACGATAGGAAAGCTTGCCAATATATTTACCAAGCAGGGCAAATCGGTAGTGATCGCCGCGGCGGATACATTTCGCGCGGCGGCTGGCGAACAGCTGGAAGTCTGGGCGAATCGCGCAAAGGTGCGTATCATCAAGCATGAGGAAGGAAGCGATCCCGCGGCGGTCGTTTTTGACGCCATCTCATCCGCAAAGAGTCGCGGTACCGACGTGGTGCTGGTGGATACTGCCGGCAGACTGCACAACAAAAAGAATTTGATGGAAGAGCTTAAAAAAATCGACCGCGTGATAGACCGCGAATTTCCCGAAGCGGATCGTAAAAATCTGATAGTTTTGGATGCGACCACGGGACAAAACGCCATTCAGCAGGTGGATATTTTCAACGAGGCGATCGACATTGACGGCATCGTGCTTACCAAATTGGACGGTACGGCGAAGGGCGGCGTGGTGTTGGCGATCAAGCATGATATGGATATTCCCGTTTACTTTGTGGGCGTGGGCGAGAGCATAGACGATTTGTTGGAGTTCGACGCGGCAAGTTACGTGGAGGGCATAATCTGAGAACGCTTGTCGAAAAACGGTTTTTGCGAGTCCTTTTGCGGTGATATGGCAATCGTATAATATTTTTAGGGGTAAAAAGGATTTAATAAATAATAATACACGTTGTTTATATATCATCGCGGTACTGTTTCGTAAAAAATAATGTCTCGTATTATGAAAAGCTTGTAAAATTGTTGACAATATGATCGTAATGGTATAAAATTACACTGTAAAGCAAAACTGCTTTACAGTCGCTGCGAGGTGAGTATGGAGTTGACGAAAATACAACTTTCACAGTTGCTGTCGGTATACGGCAAGCTGCTCACCGACAAGCAAAGAGAAGCTCTTACAATGTACTGTGATTGCGATTGTTCTCTGGCGGAAATCGCCGATGAGTTGAGTATTTCCCGCCAAGGTGTTCGGGACGCTATTTTGAAGGGGGAAACGACCCTTACCAAACTTGAAGAAGCGCTTTCGTTATCCGAATTGCAGACGGAGCTTTCCGCCGCGGTGGAGCGAGAGGATATAAATGAGGTTTACGAAGTGGCAAAGCGCTTCGTAACAAAGGAGTAAAAGGTGGCCGCGTTTGCTAATCTGACAGACAGAATAAATCATGTTTTTGCAAAGCTGCGCAACAGGGGCGCGTTGACCGAGCTGGAAATAAAGCAAGCAATGCGCGAGGTACGCGTGGCATTGTTGGAAGCGGACGTAAATTTCTCCGTTGCGAAGGATTTTATAAACAAAGTGACGGAATTGGCTGTTGGGGAAGAAATTCTCAAAAGTCTTACGCCGGGTCAGCAAGTCATCAAAATCGTCAACGAGCAACTTGTCGAGTTGTTAGGCTCCACTCAAAGCAAACTCGGCGTCAGTCCCAAACTGCCTACCGTGATAATGATGTGCGGATTGCAGGGCGCGGGCAAAACGACAATGTGCGGCAAATTGGCGCTGTATTTGCAAAAGCAAGGCAAGCGCGTGCTGCTGTGCGCCGATGACGTCTACCGTCCCGCGGCGATCAAGCAGTTGGAGATAGTTGCGAACAAGGCAAAAGCAGGCTTCTTTGAAATGGGACAAAAAGATCCCACGGATATAGCGATCAAAGCGGTGGCGTACGCCGAAAAAAACGGTTACGACACCGTTGTTATCGATACGGCGGGGCGTTTGCATATCAACGAAGAGTTGATGGACGAGCTTAAAGCCATAAAAAGCGCGGTAAACGTTTACGAAACGTTGCTTGTCGTGGACTCGATGACGGGACAAGACGCGGTAAACGTCGCCAAAACGTTCGACGAGCAATTGGACATTACCGGAGTGATAATGACCAAGCTGGACGGCGACACGCGCGGCGGCGCGACGTTGTCCATCAAAGCCGTTACGGGCAAGCCTATCAAATTTGTCGGAACGGGCGAAAAGATGGAAGATCTCGAACCTTTTCATCCCGACAGAATGGCTTCTCGCATACTCGGCATGGGCGATGTGCTTACTCTTATTGAAAAGGCGCAGACAGCCATTGACGAAGAACAAGCGCTCAAATTGGCAAAGAAGATCAAAGAATCGAATTTCGATTTGAACGACTACTTGGAACAGTTTGAACAAGTTGCCAAGATGGGCGACCTAAATGACATCGTCGGTATGATCCCCGGCGCGAGCAGGCTCAAATTGGGGGACAAAAAGGTGGACGAGGCGCAGATAAAGCGCAACAAAGCGATCATCCAATCTATGACAAAGGAAGAGCGCGCCAATCCCAAGATACTCAATTACTCGCGCAGAAAACGTATTGCCAAGGGGTGCGGTTTGCAGGTGCAGGACGTAAACAGGTTGATAAAACAATACGAGCAAACATGCGATATGATGAAAAAAGTCACAAAATCCAAGCGTTTGCCCTTTTAATACAACAAAAACTTATAAAAAAATAATTTTGGAGGAAAAATAATATGGCAGTAAAAATGAGATTGACAAGAATGGGTGACAAAAAGAGTCCTTTCTATCGCGTGGTGGTTATCGACAGTCACAAAGCTCGCGACGGACAGTACGTTGACCTTATCGGAACGTATGACCCTCTCAACGAAAAGGTCGACATAGACGTTGAAAAGGCGAAGAAGTGGGTCGCTTGCGGCGTTCAGCCTACCGAAACGGTTCGCACGTTGCTTGTCCGCGAAAACATTCTCGAACCCAAAAAGTCAAACAAAGCATAATGTGAGGTATAACTTATGTTGGAACTTGTAACTTACATCGTGACACAGCTTGTGGACGACAAGGAGGCCGTTAATATCACATCGGAAGAGGGTGACGGTGTTGTTACTTTGACTATTCACGTTGCTGACGGGGATATAGGAAAGGTAATCGGAAAACAAGGCAAGATCGCTATGTCTATCCGTACGCTTGCAAAAGCTGTCGGCGCCAGAGAAGGCAAGAGATACAACATCGAGATAGAGGATTGATTGCATTGCCACAAGTACGCTTGTGGCAATTGTTGAATTATGAAGATAGAAGTGGGAAAAGTCCTGAAAGCTCAGGGTATAAAAGGCGAGATCAAATTGCAAAGCTATCTTGACGACGTTGCTATGTTTAAGGGACTGAAACAGCTTTATATCGGATCAAGGGAGTATTCGGTCGAGCAATTTCGTTCGGACGGCTCTTTTTGCTATGCAAAGCTTTCGGGCGTTTCGGATAGAAATACTGCCGAGTATCTGCAAAATTGCGCGGTGTATGCCAATAAAGAATGTATATCGATACCGCAGAACAGATATTTTGTGCAGGATCTGATAGGGTGCGCGGTCGCGACCGACAGCGGCGAAGATGTCGGAGAAGTAACCGACGTATTGCAGTACGGCGCCGCCGATGTGCTTGTTTGCCGAAAGGACGGCAAAGGCGTTTCTTTTCCGTTCTTAAAAGATCTGGTCGTTTCCGTCGGCGTGGAGCGCAAGCGTATAGTCGTTGCGGGCAAACGATTTGTCGAGGTGGCTGTGTATGAAGATTGACGTACTTACGCTTTTCCCGGAAATGCTGAACGCGTTGAACAGTTCGTTGACGGGCAAAGCGCGAGAAAAAGGTTTGTATGAGTTGAATTGTCACGATATTCGTGAATATTCTTTGGACAAACATAAAAAATGCGACGACGCGCCTTTCGGCGGCGGCGCGGGTATGGTCATGATGCCGCAGCCGATACACGATTGCATTGCCGCGGTAGACCCCGACCATACAGCCAAACGAATTTTTATGTCTCCGCGAGGAAAGGTGCTCAATCAACAAATTGTAAAGGAGCTTTCTCGCGAAAGTCATTTACTTTTTTTGTGCGGTCACTATGAGGGAGTCGATCAGCGCGTTCTCGATATGGATATAGATATGGAAATTTCCATCGGAGACTATATCCTTTCGGGCGGCGAGATACCCGCGATGGTGGTGATAGACAGCGTTTTACGCTATGTACCCGACGTTCTCGGAAACAGCGAGTCCACAGTGGACGAATCTTTTTCGCAGCCGTTGCTCGAATATCCGCAGTATACGCGACCGCAGGAATTTTGCGGAATGAGCGTACCCGACGTGCTTGTCAGCGGCGATCACGCCAAGATCGACAAGTGGCGTAGAGAACGGGCGTTGGAAATAACGCGTAATATTCGCCCCGATCTGTTGGAGGACAAATGAACGTTCAATGGTTTCCCGGTCATATGACCAAGGCGCTTCGGATGATGGAGGAAAACGCCAAAATCGTCGACGCAATAGGATATGTGTTGGACGCACGCGCTCCTTCGGCGTGTTTCAATCCTCAGTTTACTTCTGTTGTCGGCAATAAACCTTGTATTTTTATTTTGAATAAATGCGATTTGGCTGATCCGTACAAGTTGGACGTCTGGTGTAAATATTTTCAAAACAAGGGCGACGCATTCGTGAAGATAACCGCAACGGCTTCCGCGGAGGCGGGAAAAGTTGTGTCTGCATTTGCGTCGTTGACGTCCGAGCTAAGCGCAAAATACCGCGCGAAAGGAATTCTCAAACCCGTGCGTTTCATGATAGTGGGTGTGCCGAATTGCGGAAAATCCACGATCATCAACTGTCTTTCCGGCAAGAAAACGGTTATTACGGGGGACAAACCGGGAGTTACCAAGGGTAAGCAGTGGGTCAGGCTGCAATCGGGTTTGGAGCTGTTGGATACGCCGGGTACTCTCTGGCCGAAATTCGATGACGAACTCGTTGCGTCGAGACTCTGTTTCATAGGCAGCATCAAGGACGACGTGGTGGATATGTACGAGATAGCCCTTTCGTTGATCGCGCAGCTTGCGGAACTTTATCCGAAAAATCTTGCGGAAAGATACAACACAGACAGTCGGAAAAACGCAGATGAAATTTTTGCGGAAATTGCCTCAAAACGAGGTTATTTGCTTCGCGGCGGCGAAATAGATGCCGAACGGTGCGCAAAAGCGGTCGTGGACGACTTCCGCAAAGGAAAGCTCGGCAAAATCACGTTCGACCTGCCGCCAGCGTGATCTTTGAGGTAGACGGATGATGTTGGAATACGAACGGATACAGATCGATAAAGGAGCGAAATTTATTGTCGGTATAGACGAGGCGGGCAGAGGTCCGCTGGCGGGTCCCGTCGTGGTGGCGGGCGTGATCATGCCCTTGGACGATTTGATCGAGGGCGTAGACGACAGCAAAAAACTTTCCGCAAAAAAGCGCGACATTCTTTACGATCGGATAACGAAAAAAGCTATCGAAGTGCAGGTCGCTGTGATAGACAACAATGTGATAGATGAAATAAACATTCTAAACGCAACCAAGGAAGGAATGTTGCGCTGCATAAACGGATTTGAAAAAGCGGACGTGGCGCTTATCGACGCCGTCAAGCTTAACGCCGCAATTCCTACCGTGTCGATAATTCACGGGGACGCGTTGAGTTACAGTATTGCCGCGGCAAGTATCGTTGCAAAGGTGACCCGCGACCGACTTATGCTGGAATATGACAAGATCTATCCGCAGTACAACTTTGCCAAACACAAAGGCTACGGCACAAAAGAACATATCGAGCTGCTGCGCCGATACGGCCCTTGTCCTATCCACAGAAAAACTTTTATAGGTCATTTCGTGCAGTTATGAATACTCGTATAGAAGGGCGGCGAGGCGAGGACGTAGCCGCGGCATATCTGATAAAGAAAAAATATAAAATAATCGAAAGGAATTTTGCGTGTCATTTCGGCGAAATAGATATTGTGGCTTTGGACGGAAAAACGGTGGCGTTCGTTGAAGTAAAAGCGCGTAAGAACGACCGATTCGGTTTGCCGCGAGAAGCGGTAGATAAAAATAAGCAAAATACGATAATTCGCTGCGCCAATTATTGGCTGTACAAAAACAGACACACGGGCGTGCCCGTTCGTTTCGACGTGGTGGAAATATTGGGCGACAAAATCAACCTTATTACCGACGCTTTTCGCCCGTAAGCATTGCAACTATATCAAAAATCGCTAAATTGCAGAATACTATTTGTGACATAGTATACAAAATATCAACGTAAGGACTGCTTTTTGAGGCAATTTTTTTGATAGGAAGCCGTTTTTAGGCGATTTTTGCTAAATTTAATCCGCAAGCTGCCTAAAAACAGTTGCGAAAAAACACGCGTTGTGTTAATATATACAAGTGACTTCGGGCGGTCCTCTGACTTTTACAAGTGAATGAACGCTTAGTTAACAATAAAATTGGAGGAAAAGTCAAATGGACATTATCAAGCAAATTGAAGCCGAATCCATGAAGGAAGTGGCGAGCTTTGACGTAGGCGACACAGTGCGCGTCAACTTCAAAGTTATTGAAGGCAACAAGGAAAGAATACAAGCGTATGAGGGTATCGTCATTGCGCGTAAGCACGGCGGACTTCGCGAGACATTTACCGTCAGACGTATATCCAGCGGGATCGGCGTGGAAAGAACTTTCCCGATCCACAGTCCCAAGATCGAGAGTATCGCTGTCGTGCGTAAGGGACATGTAAGACGCGCCAAGCTGTATTATCTCCGCGAACGTACGGGTAAGGCAGCCAAGGTCAAGTCTTCCAAATAATGCCGCATATTTATTTAACGCAATCGTCGAAAGTCGGTTGCGTTATTTTTTGTAATATTTGCCACGATTTTGGGATAGGCAAACTATCGACTTTTGCCTCTCGTCTTGTGTCGCGGCATTGCTTGCGCCTTTTGACCGAATTGAGCGAAACGGATCGGCAGAGAGATACGCTATATTCGATCACATCGGAAAGTTCGGAAAATGTTTTGATTTTGCATACAAAAAATTTTATTTTGTGTTTTTGCGCCAAAATATTTGATTATTTTGCTATATAAAGTTATACTGTAATAAATATTACTTAGGAGAAAACTATGCTTGCGTTGATAAAGAGCTTCGGACTCAGAGGACTCGACGGCTTTCCCGTGCAGGCGGAGATCGACATGCATTCGGGCGTTCCGTCCTACGATATTGTCGGACTTGCCGACACCGCGGTCAAGGAATCCAAAGAACGTGTGCGTTCCGCTATGAAGAACAGCGGCTATCAATATCCCGTTGCGGCTGTCGTGGTCAATCTTGCCCCCGCCGACATAAAAAAAGAGGGCAGTCTGTACGATTTGCCCATAGCGGTGGGAATGCTCGCCGCAAGTAAGCAGATACCTTATGAAACGCTTCCCAAGCCCGTTATCCTCGGAGAATTGTCCCTTAACGGCGAGGTGCGCAAAGTAAACGGAATTTTGCCGATGTTGATAACTGCCGTTCAGCAGGGAGAAAAGACTTTCGTCATACCGAAAGACAACGCAAACGAGGCGGTGTTTATCGAAGGCGCAACGGTTTACGCGGTGGAAACGCTGCGCGAAACGGTGGAGTTTTTGACGGGACAGCGATCCTTGACTCCCCTTGCCATACGCAGTTGGAAAAACGATCTGGAATACAATCACAGCGACAACGATTTCAAATACATAAAGGGACAATACGCCGCCAAACGCGCTATGGAGATAGCCGTTGCAGGCGGACACAACATCATTATGATAGGTCCGCCCGGTGCGGGCAAAACCATGTTGGCGCGGGCAGTTCCTTCCATTATGCCCAATCTCACCTTCGAAGAGGCGTTGGAGGTAGCAAAAATACACAGCGTTTCGGGACAATTGGACGGCTTTATATACGAGCGCCCCTTCCGTTCGCCACATCATTCGTCGACGATGGTCGCGCTGACGGGCGGAGGCAACAAAGCCCGTCCGGGAGAGGTAAGCTTGGCGCACAACGGAGTGCTTTTTCTCGACGAGCTGCCGGAGTACAACCGTCAAACGTTGGAAACGCTTCGTCAACCGTTGGAGGACGGGGTAATAACAGTGTCGAGAAACGCTATTTCTGTGACGTACCCGGCGGATTTTATGTTGATAGCGAGCATGAATCCCTGTCCATGCGGCAATTACGGCAGCGCGACGGCGGAATGCAAGTGTTCCGCTTCGCAGATACACCGATACCTCAACAAGTTGTCCGGTCCTCTTTTGGATAGGATCGATATCCACATAGAGGTGGACAACGTGACGTACGACGAGTTGCAAGAGGATAAATTGGCGGAACCGTCCTGCGTGATCAAGGAACGGGTAAACAAGGCGCGAGACATTCAGCTTGCGCGGCTGTCGCCGTCGGGACGTCGTTGCAATGCGCAGATGACGCCCGCAGACATCAAAAAATATTGCAAGCTCGACAAACAAAGTACGCTTTTGTTGGAAGATTCTTTCAACAAACTCAATCTGTCAGCTCGCGCATACAATCGTATTTTGAAAGTCGCGCGCACGATCGCCGATTTGGACGGTGCGGAGAACATTTCCGTAAAGCATATTGCGGAATCGCTTCAATACCGTCAATTGGACAGAAAATATAGGGTGTAAAATGTACACATCAGAGGAAAAAATTTGCATTTTGTTGGGTGATAAAGGCGTTTCCGTCTCAAAATTTTCCCAACTGTGGAATATGTTCGACGGAGCGGACGATATTGTTGCAAATCTCGGCAAGAACAAGGAAGCGGAAGCGCTGCTCGGAAACGTTTACGCGGATATTTGCGTCGGTATCAAAAAACGTACGTACGAGCCATTGATCGACAAAATGGAAAAAAACAATATTTTTGCGGTAACGTGTTTTTCCGACGATTATCCGGATAGTCTGCGCAGTATAGAAGAGCCGCCGTACATATTGTTTTGCAAGGGCAACGTTCGACTGTTGCATTCCGATTGTCTTGCGGTGATAGGTACGCGAAAAATATCTTCGTACGGCAGACGCATTACTCACGACTTTACCGCCGTGTTGTGCGAGTACTTTACCATCGTAAGCGGTCTCGCGTATGGAGTGGACTCGGTCGCGCACGAAACCACGCTCGAAGAAAACGGCAAAACAATAGCCGTTCTGGGCGGCGGTCTGTTGAACGTTTATCCCGCGGCAAACCAAGGATTGGCGGATAGAATCGTGCAAAACGACGGTTTGTTGATTTCCGAATACGGAATGGACGCGCTGCCCTTGACATATCATTTCCCGTACCGAAATCGTATCGTTTCGGGATTGTCTCGCGGTGTGCTCGTATGTCAAGCGCCCGCAAAAAGCGGGACCAATTCGACGGTAGATCTGGCGTTGGACCAGGGCAGAGATGTTTTTGTCGTTCCGGGAGAAATATACGATTACGGATTTCAGGGCAGCAATCATCTGATAAAATCGGTACAAGGCGCCTGCGTCACAACGCCTCGCGATATTGTGGATTTTTACGGTTTGGACAAACACGATAGCGCAAAACAAACCTACCAGATCAGCATAGAGGAGCAAACGGTCGTCAACGCATTGTCGTCGGGACAACTCACCTTTGACGAGTTGATCGTTAAAACGGGTCTTTCGCCCGCCGATCTGAATTTTTTGTTGGCAAATCTGGAATTAAGGAGTATAATTGCTAAGTTGGCAGGAAACACCTACCGACTGTATGGAGGAATTGAATGAAGTTAGTAATTGTGGAATCGCCCGCCAAAGCCAAAACAATAGGCAAATATCTCGGTCCCGACTATCGCGTCGACGCGTCGCGCGGTCATATATGGGATCTGCCGGATAAGGAGATGGGTATAGATTTCAATCACAACTACGAGCCGTCGTTGCAAGCGCGTAAACCCGAACAGCGCGAAACGATCGAGCGTCTCAAAAAGGAGGTCGCCGGAGCGGAAAAAGTGTATCTCGCAACCGACCCGGATAGGGAGGGCGAAGCTATATCTTATCATCTGCAATGCGCGCTCGGACTCAACCCCAATGAGAAGAATCGCATAATGTTCAACGAGATTTCCAAAAAAGCCGTAAACAATGCCATTCGAAATCCCGACTACATCAACAAGGGACTTGTGGACGCGCAGCAAGCGCGCCGCGTGCTGGATCGGCTTGTCGGTTATACGCTGTCTCCCGTGCTTTGCAAAAAGATAACAAACAAGTTGTCGGCAGGCAGAGTTCAATCGGCGGCGCTGCGCATAATAGTCGATCGCGAAAAAGAAATTCAAAAATTCAAACCCGAAGAGTTTTGGCACGTTTCCGTTTTGCTGGAAAAGCCGAAATGCAAACCGCAATTCAAAACGGTGCTTACGGAGCAGAACGGCAAAAAACTTAAACTGAAAAACAAGGAACAATGCGACGCGGTTTTGAAGGTTCTCAACGGCAACGAATATGTCGTGTCCTCTGTAAAAAAATCCGTGACGCAATCCCGTCCGCAACCGCCTTTTACAACAAGCACCATGCAGCAAGACGCGGTAAACAAGCTGCGTATGTCCAGCAACGTGGCAATGTCGGTGGCGCAGCAGCTTTACGAAGGCTTCGATATTGCCGGTATGGGACATGTGGCGTTGGTCACATACATCAGAACTGACTCTGTCCGTGTTTCCAACGACGCGATATTTGCCGCTCGCGAGCGCATAGCGAAAGTGTACGGCGCAAAGTATGTTCCCGAAAAACCCAATTTTTACGCCACGAAAAAGCAAGCGCAGGACGCCCACGAGGCTATCCGTCCCATCAATCTCGAATTGACGCCCGAATCCATCAAAGACAAGGTCCAGCGCAATCAATATCTGCTTTACAAGCTTATTTACGAGCGTTTTTTGGCAAGTCAAGCCGCTTTTGCAACGTATAACAGCGTATCCGTTGCCGTAACCTGCGGAAACTGCGGTTTGACGGCTACGGGAAGAACGCCCGTATTCGACGGCTATCTCGCAATATACGGTGAGACAAAGTCCAAAGACAAGGACGACGATGAAGAAAACGCCGCTTTGCCCGCCTTGGAAGTAGGCGACAAGCTTAAACCGATAAAGCTGAATTCCGAACAAAGGTTTACAAAAGCTCCCGCGCGTTATACCGAGGCAAGCATAATCAAAGCCATGGAGGAAAAAGGCATAGGACGTCCGAGTACTTATGCCACAATAATGCAAACGCTGTACAAGCGCGATTACGTGACAAAGGACGGCAAATCGCTTGTTCCGAGCAATCTCGGAATTCAAGTGACGGAGTACCTGCAAAAGTATTTCGGCGAAGTGGTGGACGTGCAATTTACGGCGGAAATGGAGGATCGCTTGGACGCTATCGAAGATAACGGCGAACCTTGGTACGGCGTCGTGGACAGTTTTTACAAGCCCATGCTTAAAGAAGTGGAAACGGCGATGCACTCGCACAAGGTGACCGTTCAGGACGAAGTCTCCGACGTGTTGTGCGATAAGTGCGGCGCGCCGATGGTGGTAAAAACGGGCAGATACGGCAAATATCTTGCTTGCAGCAATTATCCCGCTTGTTCCAATATCAAAAGTCTTAAAGAAAAAACTCCGCCGAAACAAACGGACATCGTGTGCGAAATCTGCGGCGCAAAAATGTTGGAAAGACAGGGAAGATACGGCAAATATTTGTCTTGCAGCAATTATCCCGCTTGTCACAACACCAAGCCGATAACGGAAATCGTCGCCAAGTGCCCGAAATGCGGAAAAGACGTTACAAAACGCGTCTCCAAGCGCGGTGTGGTGTTTTACGGCTGTACGGGATATCCAGATTGCGATTTCGTTTCGTGGGACGTACCCACGGGAAAGCTTTGTCCGCAATGCGGCGCACACCTCGTGTACAAAACGCTGCGCGGAAAAAAATATATCCGTTGTTCCAACAAGGACTGCAAATACGACGGCGGTGAAGTAAGTGAAAGCTAAGATCATCGGCGGAGGATTTGCCGGGTGCGAGGCGTGTTATCAACTGCTCAAACGCGGCGTGGACGTCACTTTGGTGGAAATGAAGCCCTTGAAGTACTCGCCCGCGCATCATCTCGACACATTGTGCGAGGTGGTTTGTTCGAACTCATTCAAGAGCGACGACCCGCTGTCGTCAAGCGGATTGCTGAAAGCGGAGCTGCGTTTGCTTGACAGCTTGATACTCAAAGTTGCCGAGCAGACTCGCGTCCCCGCGGGCAACGCCTTGGCTGTTGATAGATACGCTTTTTCCGAAAGAGTAACGGCGGAACTCGACGCTTTTGACAACTTTCGCAGGGTAAACGCGGTAGAAACTACCCTTGATACGGACAATTACGATTTTGTCATCGTGGCAACGGGACCTCTTACGGACGAGGCGCTCATTCCCGCTTTTCGCGAGCTTATCGGAGATGATTTTCTTTACTTCTTCGACGCTGTCGCGCCAATAGTCACTGCCGAATCCATCGATTTCGACGAGGCGTTCGTCGCAAGTCGCTACGGTAAGGGCAACGCCGACTACGTGAATTGCCCTATGGATAAGGAGGAATATCTCGCCTTTTACGACGAGCTTGTCAATGCCGAAACGGTGGAACTCAAAGATTTCGAAAATAACGTTTTCGAAGGATGTATGCCGATAGAAGTCATGGCAAAGAGGGGACCGGATACAATGCGTTTCGGACCGTTGAAACCCGTTGGGTTGAGAGACGAACGCAAAAACGAAAAACCCTATGCCGTGGTGCAGTTGCGCAAAGAAAATGCGGAGGGCACGCGTTACAATTTGGTGGGATTTCAAACCAATCTCAAATTCGGCGAGCAAAAGCGCGTATTTTCCAAGATCCCCGCGCTCAAAAATGCGGAGTTCGTTCGTTACGGCGTTATGCACAGAAACACCTTTATCAACGCACCCAAGCTGCTTAACCGATATTTTCAGGTAAAGCATGTGCCCAAACTGTTTTTCGCAGGACAGTTGACGGGCGTGGAGGGCTATATGGAATCGACCGTAAGCGGACTTGTCGCGGCGTTGCAGGCGTATAGGATATTTCAGGGCTTGTTGCCGTTACAATTCGGCGGCGACACCGTTACGGGAGCGTTGTGTAAGCATATTTCCGCGGATTTCGGGGAATATGTACCTATGAACAGCAGCTTTGGCATACTCGATCCGCTATCGGAGCATATTCGCGACAAGGAAAAGCGCAAGATCGCGTATGCCGACAGAGCGATAGAATCGATGAAAAAAACAATAAATAATATTTAAGGAGATACAAAAATGTCTGAGGTTTTTGCCGATACCATAAAGGGTACGACTATATGCGCGGTAAAACGCGACGGACAAATCGCCGTTGCGGGCGACGGACAGGTTACGCAAGGACAAAACGTCATAATGAAGGGCAACGCCGTAAAGGTTCGCCGCATATATGACGGCAAGATAGTGACGGGCTTTGCGGGCTCCGTCGCCGACGCTTTTACCCTTTCGGAAAAGTTCGAGGAAATGTTGCAAAAATTCAGCGGCAACCTTTTGCGTTCGGCAGTCGAGGTGGCGCAACTTTGGCGTCGCGACAACGTTATGCGCAAGCTGGAAGCTATGATGATAGTCGCCGACAAGGAAAATATATTTTTATTATCCGGAACGGGCGACGTTATAGAGCCGGACGACGGCGTATGCGCGATAGGCAGCGGAGGAAACTATGCTCTTGCCGCGGCAAAGGCGCTTATGCGCAATACCGATCTGTCCGCGAAAGAAATCGCAACGAAAGCGTTGGAAATAGCCAGCGAGATATGCGTATTTACCAACGGTCACATAACCGTAGAGGAGGCTTAGCATGACGCCTAAACAAATTGTAAATGAGCTTGACCGTTATATCGTGGGTCAATTCAACGCCAAAAAAGCCGTTGCGATCGCGCTGCGCAACAGATACCGCCGCAGTCGGCTTCCATTGGCAGACCGTGAGGAGATCACGCCCAAAAATATCATTATGAAAGGTCCTACGGGCGTAGGTAAAACCGAGATCGCCCGCAGACTTGCCAAACTTGTCAAGGCGCCGTTTTTGAAAGTGGAGGCTACCAAATACACCGAAGTGGGCTACGTCGGCAGAGACGTGGAAAGTATGATAAGAGACCTTGTCGAGGTCGCCATTCGTCTTGTAAAGGACGAACGTTACAAAGAGGTGGAGTCGCGCGCATTCGAACGCGCCGTGGACAGAGTTGCCGAGCTGTTGTTGAAGCAATCCAAAGAGTTGCCTGAGGGTATCACCAAGGTCGCGGTGATAGACGAGGTTTCCAAACATAATCTCGACCAGATGCAAGTGGAGATCGACGTCGCGGATATACCCAAGCCCGTCGAATTGCAAGCGGGCGGCGGAGAGATCAACATCGGCAGCATTTTCGGGGATATACTTCCCAAAAAGACGAAAAAACGCACCGTGACGGTGGAAGAGGCGTTGCGTATTTTTTCCGCGGAGGAAAGCGAAAAGCTTATCGACCTTGACAGCGTGGAAAGCGAAGCGCTGAAACGCGCGGAAAACGACGGCGTGATCTTTATCGACGAAATGGACAAGATCGCGGGAAAAGCCTCGCAAAACGGACCGGATGTTTCCCGCGAGGGCGTGCAACGCGACATTTTGCCTATCGTGGAAGGATGTACGGTATCCACCAAATACGGCAATATCAAGACGGATTATATTTTGTTTATTGCAAGCGGCGCATTCCACGTAAGCAAGGTTTCCGATCTCATTCCGGAATTGCAAGGTCGTTTTCCCGTGTTGGTGGAGTTGGACAGCTTGGGCGTTGATGATTTTATCAAGATACTTACCGTGCCGGAAAACGCCATTACGCAGCAATACAAAAAACTGCTTGCGGTGGACAACATCGATCTCGATTTTACGGATGACGGCATCGCGGAAATTGCCAACGTGGCGTTCGATCAAAACAACACCTTGGAGGATATAGGCGCGCGCCGACTTCAAAGCATAATGGAGCATATTGTAGAGGACATATCCTACGATATAGACGAAGAAGGAGCGCCCAAAAAGGTTGTTATAGACAAGGAATACGTTTTGAACAATTTCAAAACGGAATCCCGCAACCTCAAAAAATACGTTTTGTAACTTAGGAGAAAATAATGGCAGAATTATTGAACGGTCAACGTCGCAGCCTTATGTGCGGCGACGTTACGACGGAACACATAGGCAAAAAAATCACGCTGATGGGTTGGGTACACAGACGGCGCGATCTCGGCGGACTTATATTTTTGCAACTGCGCGACAGAAGCGGAATTATGCAAGTCGTTTTCGATACGGATGTTTGTACCGACGCGTTGCTTGACAAAGCTTCTTCTATCAAGCTCGAATATGTTGTCGGCGTAACGGGCAAAGTTCGCCGTCGTGTGGGCAACAATGTCAATCCCAATATGAAAACGGGAGAAGTGGAGCTTGTCGCCGAAGAGCTTAAAATCCTTTCCGAAGCCGATACTCCGCCATTTTCCATCGGCGACGACGGTGCAAACGAGGCGTTGCGCTTAAAATACAGGTATTTGGATCTGCGTCGCGAGGAGTTGCAGCAAAATCTTGTTATCCGCAGTAAAATTTATCAATTGACGCGCAATTATCTTACGGAAAACGGTTTTATCGAAGTGGAAACGCCTATGCTGGGCAAGTCCACGCCCGAAGGAGCGCGCGACTACCTTGTGCCGAGTCGTATTCATCCCGGCTGCTTTTACGCCTTGCCCCAATCTCCGCAGCTGTACAAACAATTGCTTATGATCGGCGGTATGGACAGATATTTTCAGATCGCAAAGTGTTTTCGCGACGAGGATCTGCGCGCAAACCGTCAACCGGAATTTACGCAGATCGACCTGGAAATGAGCTTTGTCGATCAGGAAGAAGAGGTAATGACTCTTACCGAGGGGCTGCTTGTAAAAATGTTCAAGGAAATACGCGGCGTGGATCTGCCCGAACATTTTTTGAGATTGCCATGGACGGAATGTATGAACCGTTTCGGATCCGACAAACCCGATCTGCGTTTCGGTATGGAGATACAAAATTTGGACGATACTGTCGGCGGCAGTAATTTTGTCGTGTTTGCCAACGCGCTTAAAGAAGGCGGCACCGTCCGCGCCATAGTTTTGAAACAGGGAGCGGACAAGCTGTCGCGTAAGGACCTCGACAAGCTGACGGAACTCGTCAGGACCTACAAGGCTAAGGGGCTTGCTTGGTACGGCTTGGGCAAGGACGGCGTCAAATGCAGTTTTTCCAAAGCCGTTACCGAAGAAGAACTGCACGCTATCGCTCAATCTTTGCAAATGGAACAAGGGGATATAGCGCTTATCGTTGCCGATAGCGATTGGCAAACCGCCGTCGTCTCGCTGGGAGCTTTGCGTTGTCATCTCGCCGCCAAATTCGAGCTGTACAAAAAGGGTGATTTCGCCGCGTTGTGGGTGGTGGACTTTCCGTTGTTCGAATATTCCGAAGAGGAAGGTAGATTTGTCGCCATGCACCATCCGTTTACAAGTCCCAAAAACGAGGATCTGCAATATATGCGCACCGATCCCGCCCGCGTTCGCGCAAAGGCTTACGACGTGGTCATCAACGGAGACGAAATGGGCGGCGGCTCGATGCGTATCTACAACAGAGACGTGCAAAAGTTGATGTTCGAAACGTTGGGATTCAGCGACGAACAGATAGCGGAACGTTTCGGCTTCTTTGTGGACGCTTTCAAATACGGTACTCCGCCGCACGGAGGTTTGGCTTTGGGACTTGATCGTCTGGTAATGGTTCTTACCGATACCAACAATATCAAAGACGTGATCGCTTTCCCAAAAATGCAAAACGCCAGCGATATGATGAGCGACGCCCCGTCTCGCGTGGACGACAAACAGCTTAAAGAGCTTGCAATAACGTGTGAGGAATGCGATGACTGAACAAGGAGTGGTTCTCAGCGTCAAAAACGAATTTGCCAAAGTGCGAGTGGGACGCAACTCCGCTTGCGCGTCCTGCGGAAAGTGCGGAATGACGGAACGGCAAAAATATGTCGATTTTTATGCCGACAACGCCGTCGGCGCAAAAGAGGGCGAAACGGTCGTGCTGGATATTCCCGATACCAACAGCGCCAAGTTTGCGTTTGTCGGTTACTTTGTTCCGCTTGCGCCCGCGTTGGGCTTGCTGTTTTTGGCGCTCGGGCTCAAATGGGAAGAATGGATCGCCGCATTGTTGTTTATGGGCGGATTGGCAATAGGCTTTGCCGTTGTCGCCCTCATTGACAAATTCAGAAAGCACAAATGGATGGAAACGCCGCAGATCGTGCAAGTCGTTCACCAACAAAATTCTGTCGCTTCGGGCGCGCAGACGCGCCAAGACGCGGCAAAAGAAAATCAAAGCGAAAATAAAATTGAACAAGGAGACAATAAAGATGAGTAAATTACCCGATGTTGCAGAAAATTTCGATGAATTTGTAAGCAAAGGCACCGTAGTGGTGGATTTTTGGGCGACGTGGTGCGGTCCGTGCAAGATGCTATCTCCCATACTCGATGAAGTCGCCGAAAAATTGACAAGCGTAAAATTCGGCAAGGTCGACGTGGATAACGCTATGGAGCTTGCGAAACGTTTCAAAATCGTTTCTATTCCCAATGTGTGTATCTTCAAAGACGGCGAGCTGGTGGACAGAATGATCGGTCTATGCGACGAGGATGAACTGACGGAAACGATTTCCAAACATATTTGATTTTGCAACAAAAAGCGACGGTTATGTCCGTCGCTTTTTATGTAAGAAAGTGAATTATACTTTCAAGCGCAACACCCTAAAAATACAAATTTTCTCAGTGTCATAGCGCTTGCACTAACTTAGGAATATGTAAGCAGTTTTGATTTATATAAGTGAGAACAATTGATATTATTTTATTTATTAGTCTAAAACATTTGACTTGTGACTACAATAGTAGTAAACTATTCATAGTAATTTAGTAGGAATTGACTTATGAAAATGTCATCGAAAGCAAGATACGGCTTATATGCGGCAGTGGAGCTTGCTAAAAATTACAATAGCGATGAGTATCTCAATGTGTCAACATTGTCGCAGGCTACGGGAGTCACGGAAAAATATCTCGAACAAATAATCGCTTTGATGAAAAAAGCCGGCATTGTTTCGGCTACGCGCGGCGCTTCGGGCGGTTACAAGCTGACCGCCGGACCCGACGCGATCACCGTCGGACAGGTGTTGCGCGCCGTTGAGGATAATCTCGAAATTGTAGATTGTCTGCATGTCGAATGTTCCCAACGGGGCAAATGCGTAGCCCGAAATCTTTGGGAAAAGCTTTATCACAACATCAATTCCTATCTGGATACGATCTCTCTTACCCAACTTGCGGAGGACAATATATGAAAGTTTATGCGGACCATGCGGCGACCACTCCTTGCGACAGCCGCGTGGTAGAGGCAATGCTGCCGTATTTTACCGCGGAATTCGGCAATGCGGACAGTCAGCACTATTTCGGCAGGGATACGGCGAAAGCCGTCGCCGACGCGCGCGCGACGATAGCCGAGCTTATCGGATGCAATCCGAACGAGCTGTATTTTACGGGCAGCGGCACCGAAGCCGACAATTGGGCGTTGAAAGGCGTCGCATTGCACAAAAAGGACAGAGGAAATCACGTTATTATTTCGTCAATAGAGCATCACGCAATACTCGTCGCCGCCGAATGGTTGGAAAAAAACGGTTTTCGCGTAACACGGCTGCCCGTTGACGGCACGGGAATGGTACACGTCGAGGATCTGGAAAAAGCCATTGACGACGAAACGACCATAGTGTCTGTTATGTACGTCAACAACGAGGTGGGCACGATACAACCGATAAAGGAGCTTGCCGAAGTCGCTCACAGACACGGCGCTTTGTTCCATAGCGACTGCGTACAGGCTATGCCTTATATTGACGTTGATGTCAGGGATCTCGGCGTGGATCTGATGAGTATGTCCGCTCACAAGTTTTACGGACCGAAAGGCGTCGGCGCGTTGTACATTCGCAACGGCGTAAAGTTGGACAAACTTATCTGCGGAGGCGGGCAAGAACGCTCGCAACGAGGCGGCACCACAAACACTCCCGCAGTAGTGGGTATGGCGCGTGCTTTGCAGCTTGGCAGACAGGAGATGACCGTAAATAATGCACATATCGCCGCTTTGCGTGATCACTTTGAACAACGAGTGGAAAAAGAGATACCTTTTATTCGTCAAAACGGCAACAAGCAACACCGCGTGCCAAGCGTGGCGAATTATAGCTTTGAGTATGTTGAGGGCGAGGGAATACTAATGCTGTTGGATTTCAACGGGATCGCCGTTTCCAGCGGTTCGGCTTGCAGCAGCGGCAGTCTCGATCCGTCGCATGTGTTGCTTGCAATGGGCGTGCCCGTAGAGGTGTCGCACGGTTCGATACGATTCAGCTTCGGCAAAGACAACACGACGGAAGAAGTTGATTACCTGGTAGACAAGTTGAAGGAAACAATTTCCAAGCTTCGTGAAATGTCGCCGTTATTCGATTTGAAAAAAGGAGGAACGTACAATGTATAATCAAAAAGTTTTGGAAGCCTTTGCTCATCCGCAAAATGTGGGAGAAATTGAAAATCCCGACGGAGACGGCACGGTAGGAAACGCCACGTGCGGCGATATAATGCGCATTACGCTGCGAATAGAAAACGATGTAATTACCGACGCTAAATTTCAGACCTTCGGTTGCGCCGCCGCGATAGCGACAAGTTCGACCGCAACGCAAATGGTTATCGGTATGACCGTCGATGAAGCGTTGAAGCTGACCAACGCGAGAGTGGTAGAGGAATTGGAAGGGCTTCCTCCGCAAAAAATACATTGTTCGGTACTTGCCGAGGAAGCGATAAAAAAAGCGATAGAGGACTATCGCGCCAAGAAAGAAGGCAAAACAACGGATAAGACCAAAGTTGACTATGTGTGATCGCGCAGAGTAAACTGCATATTGTAGCAAACAAACGGATCGAATAGAATTCGGTTCGTTTTTTCATAAGTTTAATAGATTTGACGCGGAATTTTTTTCGGAATTAAGCTATAATTTCCTTGTGATTAAATTGTCGAAAGAGGTGTCATACCAACAGAAATCCGAATTTTAATTGATAAAATATTCCATTAAATTAATGGTTCCAAAACTTGGTCGTGCAATTATTTGTCTAAAAGTCCATTTCGGAGCTAATTGCTGACTGCATTCCTCCGCCCATTTGCCTTACAGCGAGTGGATGTATAATAAGAGCAATGGTTAAGAATAAGAAAATTGTAACGATCCCGTCTATTAAAAAATGTGCTAAACGCCCGTATTATCAATTATCTTTTAATAAATAATCGACCGTAACATCAAAATAATCGGCTATGGACAGCAAGTTATTCAAATCGGGCTCTCTTGCTCCGGTTTCCCAAAAACTTACTGTTTGATTGCAAACACATGTAGGATGTCTCCGAGCTGTTTTTGAGACATACGATTTTCCAACCGAAGTTCTTTTAAATTTTTGTCGAAAACATTATCTTTCACAATTTATTATTTTACAACAAAATGTAGGAAAACATTTGACTTCCTATGTTTTGTAGGATACAATATAACTTGTGATAAAGTAAATAAACACAAGGAGAAAAAATATGTACTGTAAGAATTGTGGAAAAGAATTATCGGAAGAAGCCATCATGTGTCCCGATTGCGGAACTCCGACGGGACATAAGTCCAATATGCGTAAATCAGCACAAGGTGTCACGCAAATACCGCTTAGTTTCATTGCGCTCTTTCTTGGCTGCTTTTCCTTTGTGACAGGCATTATATTCGGCGCTTTTTTCTATGTCTATACTGCCGCCTCATTACTTTTTTATATCATAGGTGCAACTTCTATTCTGCCCGCTTTAACAACAATTTGCCTTGGGATTACAGCGCTTACACGCGAAACAGAGTCGCATAGTCGCATTTTGACGATTATAGCGATCGTACTTGCGGGAGTGACATTGTTCTTTCTGTTTCTGACCGTGTGTATCATTATAGGCGGCATAGGCTTTTAACCTATATCTGAACCTTGCGTCCGAGTACATTTGTACGCGGGCGCATTTTTGTGTCAAAGCACTCGATTGTTGACTGTCCCATGATAAAGGATTCACGCAAAAGGTTTTGGAGTAAAAAGCAACATAGACAGCACATTGTCGTGCTTCCTTTTTAATTTTAAAAAAATCGCAGTTGTCGTAAATAGCGGAGCGGAGCGTATACAAAAATCAATAATAAGTCGTATAATATACAACTTTATTTTTATAGCGACAATTGTATCAATGCGTCGATACTCACTTTAAATTAACAGCACATAGTTTTATGTAATCTCGTTGTTTGCGTTTGGCATTGTCGGGTTTTGTTTCGGTAATATTGTTTGTAATCGTCTGAGCAGGCTTTGATTCAATTTGCTGTTGCGGGATTAGCATTATCTCTTTTGTATTGGCGGTGGTAGTGTTAATTAGTTTTGTTAAAAACAAATGAGATAAATTCAAATCATTTAATAGTTTTATGTGTGGAAGTTGCAAAGCGGTCTTTTTAACAGATTTATCTTCATAAATAAATGTCGGAAGTGGAGGATATTCTCTGTTAATTCTTTGATTTCGCAATTAAATTATAACTACTTTTCGTGTTTTATGAAATACTATTACAGGCATAGTATAGTAATTTGGGCTATTTTTACATATTTTGCATAGGCGGGTACACAATAAAGACAGAAACGTTTATGGAGGAATTTATGAAAAAGCTTTTGATAGGTTTGGCTTTGGGAGCGGCAGCGGGCATGATAGCGGGCGAGATCCCGCAAGTGCAAAAGCTGCTCAACAAAGGCAAAAAGAAAGTGAAAGAAATGACGAAGTAACGTTTTACTTCAAGGCTGTTAAACAGCTTTACATCAAGACCGCAAGCGCGGTCTTTTTGTTTGTATATTTTGTTTGAGAAAACTTGGCAAATAACCTTGTCAGAATGCAATGTTTTGTGATAAAATACAAACACTATGGGTAGAATAATGGCGCTCGACGTGGGAAACGTCCGCATAGGCATTGCCCTTTCCGACCTGATGGGTATAATAGCCAATCCTCTTGAAACTTACACTCGTAAGGGCGACATCGAAAAGGACGTCGGATACATCGTTTCCCTTGCGAAAAGCCGAGAAGTAACATTGATAATTTCGGGATTGCCGTTGGATCTTAAAGGCAGAGAAAGAGAACAAGCGGAAAAAACGAGAGAGTTTATCGACGCGCTCGAAGCCGCATGCGAAATTCCCGTTGAATATCTTGACGAGCGCTTTACTACCTTGTCCGCCGAACGTGTGTTGATAGAGGGCAATGTGCGGCGTGAGGATCGCAAAAAAGTTATCGACAAGGTTGCCGCTACCATCATTTTGCAAAACTATCTGGACAGAAAAAGATAAAAAAAACGGAGGTCATATAATGGACGAAAAGGAAAAGAAACAACAAAATTGCGATTGCGGTCACGAACACGACGAACCTTGCGACTGCGGCTGCGAAGACATGGACGAAGACGTCATCATGCTCGAAGACGAAGAAGGAAACGAATATCCGTATTATCACGTGGCGACTCTCGAACACGAAGGAAAGGAATACGCTTGTCTGCAAGAAGCCGACGAGGACGCGGAAGAGCCGCAAATAGAGTACTTCGAGTTGGAAGAGGTTGAGGAGGACGGAGATTTCTACTACAATCTGCTGCCTGTCAGCGATGAACTTTATGATATTCTCGACAAAAAGCTTGCTCAGCTTGTCGAAGAATACGACGACGAGTGTGACGATCCGGAATGCGACTGTCATCATAACGACGAAAATAAGTAATAAAGATCGAAATTACCCTCCCGCAAGAGAGGGTAATTTCACATTGCGGTGGAATATACTTTCAAGTGCAACACCCGAAGAAAAGTTCATATAAATCTTTGGAATTTTGTTGTTTGAATCGTTGATTTTCGAAATATTGTTGACAAAATCAAAATATTATAATACAATATCAATGTGACGTCGGGTTATCTTCTGACCGGACATTTGAAGTCCATCCACATTAAGGGTAACGATTTGTTGCCCTTTTTTTGGCTCTATGTCAAATGTTGGGGTGTAGGTATTTTCCCAACATATAATTGAATCGGTTTGATCCCTCTTTCTGCG